>CAMCCU010000472.1 GCA_945872975.1 Pedosphaera parvula Ellin514 | reverse complement strand
GCCGGCGGCGATGTCTGCGCCGATATCAAGGCACTCACTGATCGGCAGCCGGCCGCGGTCCTTCTGTATTTCGCGGAGAGTCTTTGGCTTATAGCGGCTCGTGTTGCTCGCCGGAGGGACCGGGGCGTTCGTGACGGCATCATCCGCCAATTCCATGACGTAGAAGAAGCAGCCAGCCTTCTCGTCCCGCCCGACGTGCAGGAGGTCCACCAAACCAGCGTGACCACGAGAAACGGGTTCGTAGCGCTGGATGCCGGCGAACTCACGTTCGTAAGGACGCGCGTCTTCAAAGCTTCGCCGCCAGACAATCTTCACCGCCCGCAATGCGCCGACCACGCTGCGCGCCAGCCAGACCTCGCCATACGAACCGCGCCCGATTCGGCGCAGTAATTCATGATCGGGGATGACCGTCGTCGGGAAGTTGGGTTCGTCTGGCTTCAAGATTTAGTGAGGCGACGGCATTCGGTCGGATTTCAGGTGAAATCATTACCGGAACCGAACTGTCATCTCAACCACAAAGCGCCCGAGTTCCAGACATTGGGCGATGCCGTCACCCTCTTGTTGCGCTACGAACGGATGTGATGCCGTGCTAACGGCTGAACCACCACGCGACGACCCGGTTGCCGCCGAAGATCCAGGTCGTCGCGGCGAGCGCGATGTACGGACCGTATGGCAGGCGGCCGGACCACTGCTGTTTCCCGATCACGATGAGAAGCACCCCCACCACGGCTCCGACGACCGAGCTGAACATCAGCGAGAACAGGGCCGCCTTCCAGCCGAGGAATGCGCCAATGGCTCCCATGAACTTCACGTCACCAAATCCCATCGCTTCCCGGGGAACGACGATCCGGTCCGCGACGATCTCCATCTGCGGAATGCCTTCCGGATTCAATTCCTCGTCTCCGAGAAACAGTTTCTCGGGCATGAGCCGCACGTCCGTGTCCTTGTAGCAACGGTCGATGACTTCGACCGTCCGGGCGCGAATCGTGATGACATCAGACTTGCGGTAAAACAGGTCTTCAAACGGAATCTCCTTGTCCGGCAGCACCAGTCCGGTCTCGGTGAAAATGATGCGCGTGTCGGGCGGTAGTTGGATGTCCTGTTTCCCAAACATCATCTTGCCGACGCGCAGGACGAGGTAAACGACACCCCAGCCCACGCCCATGCCGATCAAACTCTGGAGCAACGCCTCAGCATGGGAGGAAGTGCCGTGCAGTGCCGGAACCGCCACAGAACAAGCGACGCCGGCAAACATTCCGCCGATCGTAATTTCGTCGGGGATGATGAAGTGCTCGAAGTCGATGAACGTGGCCACGACAAAACCAGCCAGCACAACGCAGTAGGCGATGGCCAGCAACGCGGACGTCTTCCCAGCCAGCAACCAGCACGCGAGGAAGAGGACGCCGGTCAACAATTCCACGAAGAAATAACGTGCAGCGATCGGCGCGCGGCAGTTCGCACACTTGCCGCGCAGCGAGAGCCACGTGACGAGTGGGATGTTGAGAAACCAGGGGATGGAATATTCGCAGTGTGGACAGTGCGAAGGCGGGGACACCACGCTCAAGCCGCGAGGCATGCGGTGAATGCAGACATTCAGAAAGCTGCCCACCATGCATCCCCAGACAAAGAAGACGACGGACCAGAAATGGAACGGCACCGTGGCCCAGATTTGAGGATCAAAGGTTTGGGCCATGCGATGTGCCTTTAGCTGCCATAGACATTCTTTCGTAACGCTTCACGCATCACCTCTATCGGCGGATTGAGTCCGCTCCATAGCTCCAGCGCGCGCGCGCCCTGATAGAGCAGCATCCCGATGCCGTTGGCGGTCCGGCAACCGGCGGCGCGGGCGCTCTGAAGCCACGGCGTTTCAGCCGGTCGATAGATCATGTCGTAGGCAGCTCCAGCGCGGTTCAAGGAATACTGCGTCGCATCAAATGGCGAAGCGTCCTCGGGTTTCAGTCCAAGCGAAGTCGCATTCAACACCAGATCGATGTTCCGTGTCGGCGCAGGATAACCCGCGTGAGCCTTCACCTCTGGAAAGCGCTGTTGAATCTCTGCGATGAGACCCGTGACCTTGCTCGGCGTGCGGTTGACGAGGAACAGTTCCGCGACTCCTTCTGCCGCCAGTTTCAGCGCGGCCGTTCTTCCCGCGCCTCCGGCCCCAAGCAGGAGCACCGCTGCGCCGCGAATCTCGATGCCGAGATCTTCGCCGATGGATCGAGTGATCGCGTCCGCGTCCGTGTTGAAGCCGTGGCTGCGAATGTTTTCCGAAGCCGCGCCCGCGAGATCTGCCAGCGGACGCCAGGCTCCATCTCCGTCCATGCCTTCAAATCGGATCGTGTTCACCGCACCCCACGCACGGGCGGATTCGTCGAGCACATCGACGAGATCGACGGCGAGGAGCTTGTGCGGAACGGTGAGGTTGAGGCCGATGAACTTCATCGCCTTCGCCCCGGCAATTGCGTCACGAAGGTTCTCCGGTTGAACTTCAAAGGCGAGATATCGCCAGTTGAGTTTCAGCGCCGCCATCCCGGCATTCTGCATGGCGGGCGACGCGGAGTGCTTGATGGGATGCCCGTAAACCGCGCAGTAACGGGTCGTGGCGGCAATCGGCGTGGCGAACATTTCAAGCACCCGTGCCTTGTAGCAGTCCGCGTTCGTGTGTCAAAGATTCAAACATCCGCATGGCCGGACAAAGCCGCGCCGGCTACTTCGCCATCATGACTTCCATCGTTTCGTCGCGTGACCGAATCTTGTCTTCCTCGCCGTCCACCGGGTTCGCAGTGGGCTCCACGAGCGGCTTCGCGGCGTGATCCGTCACCTGCTCGTCCGTCTTGTGGAACTTCACGCTCACGATGCGGCTCACGCCATGTTCCTGCATCGTCACGCCGTAGAGCACGTCGGCCATGCCGATGGTGCGCTTGTTGTGCGTGATGATGATGAACTGCGACTGGGCGATGAACCGTTGCAGCACGCGGATAAAGCGGTTGATGTTCGACTCATCCAGCGGCGCGTCCAGCTCATCCAGCACGCAGAACGGCGAGGGCTTCACCTGGTAGATCGAGAAGAGCAGGGCGACCGCCGTCATCGTCTGCTCGCCGCCGGACAGCAGCGTGATGCTCTGAAGCTGCTTGCCGGGAGGACGCGCCACGATGTCGATGCCGCTCTCCAGCACGTCGCCTTCGTCGCTGAGGATCAGGTCCGCTTTGCCGCCGCCAAAGATCTCGGTGAACAGCAGGCGGAAGTTGTCGCGGATCTTGATGAACGTCTCCATGAACATCTCCTTCGTCTGCGTGTTGATCTTGTTGATTACTTCCATCAACTGCGCCTTGGCCGCGATCAAGTCGTCGTTCTGCTGCGTGAGGAAGTTGAAGCGCTGCTCCGTCTCCTCGTATTCCTCGATGGCCACCAGGTTCACCGGCCCCATCTCGTCGATCCGCTTTTGCAGCTCGATGACCTGAAGGCTCACCGCGCTCCAGTCCGTGGCCGCGCCAGAAGCCGCCATGTCCTCGGGCGTCAGCGTCTGGATGCGCGCCGGACCCTCGTCGGCAATCGTGATCGTGATGCACTCGCTGCGAATGTCATCAATGTTCACCTGATACTTCTGCTGGATGCGCTCGCGCAGGTTCTGCACGGACATCGTCTTCTGCGCCAGTTCGATCTCGATGGTGCTGCGATGCTGCTGCACGTCGGTCAGCCGACGGCGCAATTCGCGCAGGCTCTCTTCGCGGGTGCCAATGGCGGCGTCCTGCGTCTCCTTCTGCGCGACGAGTTCAGCCGTGTGCTGGTTCACGACCCCGCGCTCGTGCGTGATCCGCTGAATCTGGCGCTGCGACTCACCAATCTCCGTCTCGAACTGCGCCTTGCGCTGGAGGAAGGAACTGCACTCGCCCCGGCGCTGCTGAACGACTTGCGCGAGTTCACGAAGACGCTGCTCCAGCGGACCCTTCTGGCGGGCGAGCGACGCGCAGAGCTGCTCCTCGCCGGCGAGCGCGACCTTCGCTTCGGTCAAGGTCGTGTTCGCAGCGTCGCGCTGAAGGCGGAGCTGATCGAGCGCGGTGGTCAATTCGATGACCAGAGCCTGCGCGGCCTGTTCGCGCGTCTCGACTTCCGCGACCTGCGTGGCGAGCACGGCGCGCTTCTGCTGTCCCTCTTGCTCGTGTGCGGCAAGCGTCTGGACTTCGTAAATGACCGTCTCGATCTTGGAGCCCAAGGAGCGCTGGGAATTCTTCAGCGCGTTGAACTCGCCTTCGTGCGCAGCGATGGCGACTTCCTGATTGCGCAGCTCAACTTGCGCCTGCTGAAGACTGGCTTGCAGGGAAGTCTGCTCGCTCTGAAGCGCGCCTTTCTTGCGGCTGGATTCGTTGACCTGTTCCTGAATCTGCGCGAGCTGCGCCTGAATTTCAGCGATCTGATTCTTGCGGCCGAGGATGCTGCCGGGAGCCTTGTTGCCGTTGCTGTTGCTGGAGCCGCCGGTGAAAATTCCCTGGCGCGTGAGCAGGTCGCCGGTGGC
>CAMCCU010000471.1 GCA_945872975.1 Pedosphaera parvula Ellin514 | reverse complement strand
AGCGCGTCGTGACTGGTGTAGTGAAGTTCAGCCCAGAGCCGTTCGAGCTGCGCCGTTTCCTGTTCGTCGAGCATGAGCCGGCGCAGGGCGTCGTCCTCGCGATAGTAGAGCGTCAGCGTGACCACCTCATCGACTGGCACAATCTTCGTATAGCAAAGAGCAGCCGGGAACAGTTGGCGAAACACGTCGAGCGCCGACTCGATGCGTTTCCGCGCGGCACTGCCGTCCATCACGATGATGGGCGAGTCAGAAACCACCGGACGCTCACCGTCGGACCACGTGCTCTTGCCGCCTTGTTCCGACACCACGCCGGCCGCGAGGCCCGGGCTGCTGGCCGGTTTCGTCGTGAGCACCTGCATCTGCACGCTACCTTCGGCTCCGGTTTCCTTGTGCAACGCGCCCGTCGCGACGAACTCGCAGCCTTCCACCAACTCAGCCGGAAGAAGCACTTCAATCACCGACGGCGCGCGCACGCACAGACTCGAAGCACCGACCTTCGCGCCGGTGGGATGTTTACCGAAGAGCGCGGGGTCGAGACCCCAACTCGTAGCAGCCGAGGTTACGAGGCTCTGATCTTTTCGCGTTTCAGTTGGAGCCTCCTCACGTCGGCTGCTACGGATGATTGAATTTAGGAGCGGTCCATTCAACGACGTGAGCTGGCGGTAAAGCACGGTATCGGGCGCATCCTTCGCCAGGCCCGCTGCGCCGCCAGCGAGCAACTTCAGGAGCTCACCCGCCAGCTTCTGCTTCTCCTCTGCGCTCCCGCTCGACAGCCACTTCGCCAGCAACGATCCCGTCGGCAAGACCGGCTCGGCGCCACCACCTTTGTCCGGCTCACTGTAGAAATGCCACACACTCGCATTGCCGAGACTGTCTGTATGCGGGTTGCCAGCGAGGATATTTGGCGAAACATCCTTCGCGAGATTCCAGGTGCGCGTGCCGTCACTGAGATTGAAATCCACCGCCGTCATGTCGCAGGAATGATTCCCGTCGCGCGGGCTCACCACCACGGACATCACATCGCCCGGCTGCACGGCGAGATTTTCGAGCGGACCAAACTTCACTTCCTTCGCGCCCTGCGATACGCCAGCGGCGAGCCGTTGCCGCGAACTGCCGCGTCGCAATTCCACCGTCCACGCCACGCCATTGCCACACTCGGGATGCGCGTGCTGCACCACGCCCTCGACGCGCAACGTCGTCGCGACCGGACTGCGCCAACCGATTATGACGCGCCGATTCGGCGAGGGATGCACCGCGACGCTATGCGGCTTCATGTTGCCCGGAATGCGCACATTCTGGTCGGACGAGTTCGCCAGAACGCTCAAGGCATCCGCGCCCGTCCAGCCCTTGATAAAATCGTAGCTCTGCGCGCTCTCCATCTTCGCCGTCATGTGCGAATCGATGCGCGCTTCACCCGCGCCGATGCCGAGGCATTCCAGCCACGCTGCGAGAATCGCCGGTTCGACACCGTGCTTCTGCGCCAGTTGCGCCACCGCGTTCTTGTCCGGCGAACCAGTGATCTCCGCTGCCGCTGCGAGACACTTGGCCGCGCTGGAGAAAACTTTCTCGCGATGTGTCGTTAGAGTCTCCACCGCCGCCCGAACGTCGCGCAACAACAGGTCCGGCCGGCCGGGCGCCACGAGCCGGGGATTCTCCCAGACGGCGAAATCGTTCGCGTTCCCGTCGCCCGCATCGGAGGTCGCCAGATACAACGTCACATCGCTCTTCCCCGCAGCCGGCGCAGGAATCTTCATCCGCACTTCCCGAGCACTCGCGAGCGGCGTGACCGGAACCTGCCACGCCTTTGGACCATCGCGCTTGCCGATGTGTCCGACCTGCGTGAAGCGCCACAAGGTCTGCTGCCACTGGGCAATCGTCTTCGTCAGGGCCGCCGCGTCGCCTGGCTTCGCCACGCGCCATTGCGCCCGCACCTCGTCGAGCACCAGCGACGGCTTCGTGTCATTGAGCGCCTGCCAGAGAGCACCGAGATACTTGGCGTTTAATCCGTGCGCACGCGCCACCTCCATGATCGACTTCTTCCTGGATTTCACCGCGTCCCGCTCAGCCAGCGTCGCCGCGAGATATTTCTCCAGCGGCAGCACGCCGCCGTCCTTGGTGTCGAATTTGATGCCTTGCAGATTCACCGCCGAACCACCGCCCGGCACCGAGTAGCGCCCGTAGAACTCGCGAATCGCCGTCAGTCGTTCCTCCGCCCAATCCCGCTGCGACGTGCTCGGTGAGAACGCGATGCCGTCCGGCAACAACACCGCGTGATCAGCGACGTCCTTCGCGGCATCGAGATACTTCGTCACGAGCGACGGCGACATCACGAGGGAGTTACCGACGTTCATGAAGCCTTCGCCCGAAGCTGAATCGACCGGAAACTCCTTCGCCGGATCGAGTGACATCACGCCGGTCAGATCGCGGACGGTGTAAGTGTATTCAGCGTTGTTCAGCCGTCGCAGAACGACCGGACCCGGATCGCCGGCACGAGCCAGCGCCGCCTCGTCCAGGGCGCTGTTCACCCACGCCAGCAGTTTCTCACGCTCGGCCACGGTCATCTGCGGCTTTTCCTTCGGCGGCATTTCGCCCAAGGCAATCTGCTCGACCACGCCCTGCCACACCTTCGCGTGCTTCATGACGTCCGAGAGCGTCTTGAAGCGTTCAAGGTCGAGATCGCCCTTCTGCTTCTCGGTCGAGTGACAGCCGAGGCAATACTGCTTCAGCGTCGCCTGGACGGGACCGGTGAACTCCTTGTCGAGCTTGGCGAGGCTCGCAGCCCCTGCTGGCATCGAGATACCGAGGAACACGCCCAGCAGGGCGGCAACCGTCAGATTCAGTCGAAGTCGATCCATATCAATCCAGTGCGCGAACCGTGGTCAAAGATTTGATGAAACTATGGTCGTCCCATTTCCAGACGACCTTCTTGTCGCGGGTGACTTCAAAGGCGTGGGCGCCCTTGCCTTCCTGACCGCGCAGAAAATTCCCGACGATCACATTACCGTTGGGGAGAAGTTGGATGCTGGACACCCACGTAATGTTCAACTCAGGTGCATCCGCCGCGGCAAACTGCCACGCGATCTGTTTGCCGGGCGTGACCTCCAGCACGCGCTTCTGGGTGCCACAAGAGATGAGCGTGTTACCGTTCGGTAGGCGCCGCGCGTCGCCGGCGTTCTCCACGCCCGTGTATTCCCAAACCACTTTGCCGTCCACGTCCACTTCACGGACCGCGCCTTCGCCCTCGTGCGCCGCGAGAATGTTTCCGTTGGCAAGCTTGTGAATGTTGCGGACCTGAAGATGGTAACTCTCGTGACTCGTCTTGAGCGGAGTCACGCGCACTACCTCGCCTTTCAGATTCACCTCGACCGCCTGACACGGTCCCTGCTCAGCGACGAGCGTGTTGCCATTCGGCATTCGTTCGCAGCCCAATACCTGCGGGCATTTGCTGACGTAGTTCCAAACCTCCTCGCCTTTGCGTGTGACTTCGCGAACGCCGGTCGGCTTGCCGCCATAGGCATAAAGCACGTTGCCATTCGGCAGCACTTGGAAGAGGACCGCGATGCTCGGCGGCTTGTGTTCCCAAACCACCTTGCCCGCCGCATCGAGCTCGATCATTCGATTTGGCCCCTTGCCATATTCGAACAGCAGCAGGCGATGCTGGCGCGAAGAGTCGGCGGCCAGACAACTAAGCGACGAAAGAATCGTCAGAGCAACCATGGTGACAGCATTGGGAAGTTTCATTGGTGAAAAGCAATTAAGCTGTGGATCAGGAACCCGCGTTGGCCTTCTTCGCACCACTCGCCTGCTGGCGTCGCCAGCCCTCGATATGTTCGCGAATGCCTTTGACCGCCCGCGCCTCGTGGCCAGAACGAATCGCCGCCAGCAGTTTCACGTGATTGCGGACCGTCGCCTCGCGCGTCTTCGGCACCGGCGCTTGAACCCGGCTGTGCATGCGAGCCAGCCAGAATTCGAGCTGGTGCCGGAGCGTGGCCCAGCAGGTTTGCAGACGAGAGTGTCCCGCCGACTGCACCAGGAGATCGTGAAACTCAATGTCGAGCAAGGTGAGCTCCAGCAGACGTGACGCGTGACGCGTGCGCTCAATGTTGTCCGCGATCCGCTTGCCGTCCGCCTCTGAAAGATTCCGGCACGCCAGCCGGACTGCCATCATCTCCAGGGTCAGCCGCAGACTGAAGATCTCTTCAAACTCATCATCGGTAAAAACCTTCACCCGCGCCGCGCCGCGCTTGTCGAACACCAGCAAACCTTCGCGCTCCAGTTGCATCATCGCCTCCCGCACCGGCGCGCGGCTCACTCCGAGCTGCTGAGCCAGCGTCCCCTCCGCGATGTGATCCCCCGGAGCAAAGGCGCCCGCGATGATCGACTTGCGGAGCGTGTCGATCACATCGTCGCCAATTGTCCGTCGTGTTAAGGGCGACAGCAGCGCAGGAGCGCCCTCGACAAAATTAGTACTGGCAATGGGCATGGCAGGAGTCTTAGAAGTTGACGGTCGACCGTCAACCAAAAATGCCTATCACGGAA
>CAMCCU010000470.1 GCA_945872975.1 Pedosphaera parvula Ellin514 | reverse complement strand
CGGCGGGCCATGTTCGCGCCCATGCGTCCAACGCCGACGACTCCAATTCGTTCTGCCATAGTCTTGTCTTTCTTAGTTAATGATTTTTGGAACTCAGGATAAAAAGGATTGTGCGCCTTCTCTTCGCCGACCGTCGTGAGCGGGCCGTGGCCACAGCAAAGGACGGTATTGTCGGGCAGCGTGAAGATCTTCCGGCGATTCGTATCGAGCGCCTCGGCGAAGGAGATCATCCCGCCGCCCATCGACCCGGCGAAGACCGCGTCGCCCACGATGGCCACCGGACGTTTCAAGCCAGAGATGACGTAAGTGATGCCGCCCGCCGCGTGGCCGGAAGTCTGGCGCGTCTCGATTTTCAGCGCGCCAACCTTGAACGTCTTGCCCTCGTTGAACGGCTGCGCGTCCGCGAAATTCTCGCCCTGCCCCACCCAAGCCGGCGCACCGGTCTCCGCCTTCAAGCGAGGGAGGTCTACGATGTGATCGATGTGAGTGTGAGTGAGGAGAATGAGTTTGATCGTGAGGCCATTGGCCTTGGCAAACTGAAGCGCCGGGCTGCAATCCGCACCAGTGTCGAACACCACGGCCTGCTTCGACTTCGCGTCCCACGCGAGGTAGAGATTCACCGTCATGTCTTCATAGACGGTGTTGAACTGCCGGAGTCCGGCGACCTCCACGGGTTCGGGGAACCATGCCTTCCGCGCGCTGTCGATCAACGCGCCGGTGCCGAGATTCAGGTTGAACGCAAGCGTCTCCAGAATCGCCTCGTTGGCCTCGCCGCCTTTGACACGCGCCAGGTCGTCGAGCGAGATGCCCGCCTTGGCGGCGAGCTGATCGTCGGAGAATTTTAAGCCTCGTTGGGTCTTGCCAACGATGTCGCTGAAGCTGTCTTCCAATGGAATGGTGGCCATGAGTGCGGAGACGTTATTCAGGTGAATTCGGGAAGGGAACAAAAAAGTGGGCGGCAAAATGGAAAGAGCGGCTGCGTACTCAAAACGCAGCCGCCCGGAACGAAGGAACCAACCTGAAAGTGGTTACTAGAACCGAATCACGGTCTGGAGATAGACCCAGTCGGCATCAGAGGAGCCACCGGCATTCTCCCAGGTTTGATCGATGTATTTGCCGGTGAAGAAATGGCCGTACCCGGCTTCGATCGCAGTGAATTTGTTCACCGCGTAGCCGGCCACCACGTCGATCTCAGCACCAACGAAGCCGTCGTAAGTGGGATTGCGCCCGAAGCCGTTCGGGTTGGCACCTGCACCGCGCCCGGCACCGCCGACATTGTAGAGATTGTCCGCCGTGTCCGCGAGCCAGAAGAGGTGTCCCTCGACCGCGAAGGTGAGCTGAGAGAGCGGCTTCATCTGGAAGATGGCACGCACGTCGTGAAGGTTCTGCCATGAGAGGTAATCCATGTATCCGTAGAACTTGTGGTTCGTGGGATACAGATTGTCGAACGTGCCATGCTGGTCGTCGGTCGGGTCGCTGTCGCCGGTGGCGTAAGCGTATTCGAGCGCGACGCGTGGCTTGCCGAAGACTTCCTCAAAGGTGTAGCCCGCGTTGGCCATGAACGCGAAGGCCTCGTGTTCCTGACGATCTCCGGTGAGCGTTCCCTTCCAGTTACCGAACTGATACGCACCCTCGACCGTGAAGTCGAAACCGCCGAACTCGTTCGTGCCGGACTTCATGCGGCCACCGAGGGTGTAGATGTCGCGAGCGACGGGCGCGGCCATCTGGAACGGCGGGAACGAAACGGGATCCTGCGCGGTGGCGCTGCCGATGCCGTCATTGCGGGCGAAGAAGTAAAGCTCGGTCAGCGTCTTCGGAACTTTCTTCGTCGAGATGTGAACGCCAGAGAAGACATTGTAGTCGTTCCAATGGTTGAAGCTGTTGTCGTCGGGCAGCACGATCTTGCTGGAGAACGCTTCCGCTGCGAACAGGGAGTTCTGCCAGCGAACTTTCGCGGCGTCGAACACCCGGCCAATGTTGTTCCACGCGAACGCGCCGACCAGACGCTCATCGCCGTAGCTCAGTTCCTGACGGCCGACCTTGAGCGACACGGGAAATTCCTTGTGGTTGCCGAGCGTGACGTAGGCCTGATGGAGATCCGCAGGACCGTCGGACTCCGGGCCAGCGCCGCCGGGCCCTGGGATGCTCGCGTTCCATGAACGATCGTCACCGCTGGTTCCGCTGCTGCGACCTTGCACATAGACATTCCACCACTTCGCCGTGTAACCGATGTGCGCGAGAATCTTGTCACTGAAGTAGCTGTTGTCGTTGTCCACCGTGGTGCCGCTGGTGTTTCGCCAGTCGTTTACCGGTGGCAGGCCAAGTCCGTTTTCCTTCAGCTCATAGCGCAGGCGCACGGAGCCGCCAATGTCCCACACGGAGTAGTAGGGATCTTGTTTGCGCAGGAAATCGTTGATGAATCCGGGGAACGGCTGGGGCGGCGGGGGCGGTGCGTATTGCGCGATGACGGGCGAGACGTAGCCGAGAGCGACGGCAGTCGAGGCGAGGGCGAAAAAGGATTTATTCATACGTGAGCAGTTTCGGACTTAGGTAGCTTTGGGAATTGATTTGTATCAAGAGTTTGCCCCTTTGGAGGGGTGCTGGCTGACAACGGATCCGGAGGCGGGACAGTGGCGGACGCTGGTGGTTTGGAGTGTTTTTTATGCGCGTGGACTTCGAGGAATTCGATGAGGTGTTCGCGGAGCTTGTAGTACTCGGGATGCTCCATCACCGCCTTGCGCTCGCGCGGACGCGGGAAGTTCACCTCGAGAATGTCGCCAACCTCGGCCTCGGGACCATCCGTCATGCAGATGACACGGTCGGAGAGGAAGAGAGCTTCATCGACATCGTGCGTGACCATGAGCGCGGTGATCTTGTTCTTGCGCCACAGCTCGATGAGCACCTGTTGCAGCTCGTAGCGCGTGAGCGAATCCAACATGCCGAACGGCTCGTCGAGCAGAAGCATCTTCGGCTTCAGCGCGAAGGCGCGCGCGATGCCAACGCGTTGACGCATCCCTTGCGAAAGCTCAGCGGGCTTCTTGTGCATCGATTCGCCGAGGCCAACGACGGTGAGGTAATACTCCACAATCTGTACGCGCTCATCTTTGCTCGCGGTGAAGAAGACCTGCTCGACGCCAATCATCACGTTTTCAAACGCCGTCATCCACGGGAGCAGACAGGGCGATTGGAATACGACTCCGCGATCCGGCCCAGGTCCGTCGAGTTCCCGCCCGGCGAGAACGATGCCGCCATCGGTGATCTCGTTCAGACCGGCCAGCATCGAGAGGACGGTGGACTTGCCGCAGCCCGAGTGGCCGATGAGCGTGACGAACTCGCCCTTCTTGATGCGGAGATTGAAATCCTTGACGATGATCGCCGGGCCTTTCGGCGTCGGGTAAGTCTTCGTCAGGTTGGAAAGTTCAACGTAGTCCCTCATGTCGATTTGGGTTCCCGCCGTTCGTCAGACTTCAATCTTCTCCTCCTGAATTTCGTGTGAGCGTTTCGGCGTGGTGCGCCGCGCGCCCAGTGAACGCAACACGGTGAGGTCTTCCGGCTCGATGTCCGGGAGCACGAGTTTGCGCGTCACCGTGGTCTTCTGGTCGTGCTTGGAATTGAGCAGAAACTCCGTCACATCGCGACGAAGCTGCTTGAAATGCGCGTCGTGGTTGATGGCCTTGCGGTCGCGCGGTCGCGGAATGTCCACGGTGAAGGAAGGCCCCAGCGTCGCGCCCGGCCCGGCGGTGAGCGGGATGATGCGGTCAGCGAGGTAAATGCCTTCGTCGGGATCGTTCGTGATGAGCACGACGGTCTTTTGGGTTTCCTCGCGGATGCGCGAAATCTCGTCCTGCAACGTGGCCCGCGTGAGCGCGTCGAGCGCGGAGAGCGGCTCGTCGAGCAGCAGAATTTGCGGCTCCATCGCCAGCGCACGCGCCACGCTCACGCGCTGACGCATTCCACCGGAGAGTTCGGAGGGAAGTTTGCCGCGCGCCGGCGTGAGGTTCACCATCTTGATGTAACGCTCGATATGCTCGCGGCGCTTCTCCACATCCCAGTCACCGAAGACCTGATCCACAGCCAGCGAGATGTTCTCAAAGACGGTCAGCCACGGGAGCAGCGAGTAGTTCTGGAAGACGATGCCGCGATCCGGTCCTGGGCCGGTCACCGGCTGGCCGCCCAACATGACCGTGCCGGTATCGGCCTTCAGCAAACCCGCGATGAGGCTGATCAAGGTGGTCTTGCCCGCGCCGGAGAAACCGACGATGGCAACGAACTCGCCCTTGGCGATGCTGAGGTTCACATCCTTCAGCACGCACGAACTGCCGAAGGATTTGCTGACGTTGTTGAGTTCGAGTAACGACATAGGGATTTGCCTCACGCAAAGGACGCGGAGGGCGCAAAGGGGGAATGGGATTGGGGAACACTGGATGACAAATAACGCCTTGTTTTTATTCCTTTGCGAACTTCGCGTCCTTTGCGTGGGGCACGGCTTGAACTGGCTGGGATATGAGCGCAGGCTCCGAGCCCATGAGCATCAATCCC
>CAMCCU010000469.1 GCA_945872975.1 Pedosphaera parvula Ellin514 | reverse complement strand
GGCAATCGCCTCCGCAGCCCGTTGCAGCGCGGTCTTGCTGGCGGTCTGCTCCGCCAGGTCCACCGCCACACTGGTCTCGCGATCCACGGCCAGGACTTCTCCCGCCTTGACCGCCACAGCCTTGATCTCCACCCGCGCTTTCGCGATGTGAAGATTGCCCTTGCGACCGGCGGCCGCGCTGAATGCCTCTCCGGAGATCACCACGTCTGCCTTGGCCTCGGTCTCTGCCACGGTGAAGCCCGTCTCCAGAAGCAGCTTCATGATCTCCGTCTCGGCAGCAGGATCATTGACGGGCGCGCCGTAGTGCCGCTCCGGCAGCCTCACAAACACACTGGGACGTTTTCCGTCACCAAGCCGAGCCTTCAGCGCTTTCACGAGTTCCTCGCGCGTCTCCACTTTTGCCACCAGCGTGTCGGCTTTCTCCCTCATGGTCTTCGCAATCTTCCCGCTGAGATCGGCGGCGAGGTCGGTGGCTTCGCCACGTCCCTTGACCATCTCGCCAAACACCCGGCTGGTTTCGGAGCTGATGATCTTGGCGACAATCACGTTTTCACTGCCGAGCTTGAGGACGCGGCCGGTGACCAGAATTTTCGCGCCGATCAGGTGGCCAACTTTGGCAGCTGTCTCGGCTGAGACGGTGCCGGAAAGCGAGAGCTCCTGCTCGCCCAACACCTTGGCCAGTTCGGCCCGTTCCACGGTGATCACGTTGGCTTCCGCCGACAGCGTGGCATTGAGCAGGGCTGAGATGTTCTTGCCGAGATCGCCGGCGTCCTTGGCCTCGAAGTCGAAAACCGCAACGGTCAGCGGATTCGTCGCGGCTTGCAGCGGATGGAACGGGAGGCCGGCCAGCAGAAAACCTAGCGCCAATAAGGAGTGCATTTTCATAAGTCAGATTCCGGAGGATTGAGAGTTTCGTGTCCGAGCGCCAGCCGAACGATCCGGGCCAGACGCTGTTGAGCCAAGGGATCGGTCTGGAGATGGGCGATGGTTCCTTCGCGAACGGTCACGAACACCCCTTTGCCAACCTTGACCGGATAATAGGACGGCGCTGTCCTCAGCTTCTCGTCGTCATCAGGACGAATCCACACCACGCCCATTCCCAGCCGGGCGAGGGACATCGCCTCCGCCAAGGATGCGGCCGGAGAGTCAGGGCCAAAGATGGTCAGCTTAGATTCCACGCCGGCCCCGGTCGGCTGACCCCGGTCGCACAGCGTGAAACCGGCTTCGCGCAGGGTCTGCTGCAGTTCGGCCGGGAGAGCAGAGACGACGACTTGGCCCAAGGTGTTGGTCAGGGAGTTGAGGATCTCGCCGGGATGCACCCGCACCGTGAGCAAGCCCAGCACTTCGCGGCGGCTGACCACGCGCAACAGGAATTGAGATTCTTCACGGACCTTCGGAAGCTCGATCTCCGCGCGTTCGACGCTGGTCTGCCGGGGGGCAAGCGCAATCGCGCGCCAGGGACGCGGCTTTGACCAGGCGGCGACCGTGGCCGAGCTGGCCTGCATCAGTTGAAGCTCGATGGGCATCTCGGCATTCGTCTGCGTCCGGTTGCGAAGAACCAGTTCCACGGATCTCTGCCCGCCGCCGAAGGCTGACACTGGCGGGCCGGGGAGCAGTTCAAATACAGCACCGGTGAGCGGCGAGACCATTCCGAGCAGCAAAGCCATAGCCTTCATAAATGACGCTCCAGCCAGCCTGTCTCGAATCTCCAGTTCTCACCACCCACCGGCGCCTGACCAGGGCTCCAAACCCCCTCCTTGGCTAAGAGAAAAATCTCACCCACGCCATTTGCCAGAACCTCAAACTCCCTCCCGGAAACGCGAACCTTCTGGCCGCTAAACGAAACGGCGGTCACACACTTGCCGGACGGCGGGCAGATACGGACAAAAAGAGGCGGTGAGCTGGGAACATCAGGCAAATCGGAAAGCTGCAGATACGGTTCATCTCCGCCAAAAACCACGGTCTCCAACTGGCCCGGAAACAACGCCGCAACCTGTTCATAGCCCGCCCGCAACGACGACAGTTGTTCGTGGATGGGCGTCTTCGGCTGCTGGCCCGGCATGAGGAGAAGCGCGATGACGACGGCAGCTCCGGGAAGCGCCAGTCTCCAGATCCATTTCAAGGACGGATGAAATCCAGGACGCACGGCTGCCTCCGCCCGCTGCTTCTCCGCCAGAATCCGGCGCTCGACGGATTCCGGGAACTCCCTCCAATACGCCTCGCTGCGTTCGGGTGGAGACGCGCTTCGGAGCCGTTGATCGAGTTCGTCATTATTCATGAACGTTCTCCTTTCTGGCCGTCCATCTTTTCGAGCCAGCGCTTCAGCTTGGCCTTGGCGGCAAACACGCGCCACGAAACAGTAGTCTCCGAGCACCCCAGCAGCCGCGCCGCCTCCTCATGCTTCAAGCCATCGTAAACGGTCAGCACGATCGCCGCGCGCTGCTTGGCCGGAAGCTTCATCAACGCTTCTTGAACCAGCCCGGTCCGGCGGTCCCCGGTTGAACTTCCCTCGTTCGCGGCCAGATCACCCCAGGCCGTCCGCGCCCGCGCCTCCCGCGCCTCCCGCGCCTTCCAGTTCAGGCAGAGATTGACGGCAATGCGATAGAGCCAGGACGAAAAGCGTGCTTCTCCGCGGAAGTGATCGAGCCGGCGCCACGCCTGCACAAACGCTTCCTGCGCCAAATCGGAAGCCTCAGCCTCCGATCCGCTCATTCGATATGTCAGCGCGTGAATCATTCGTTGATGACGGGTGACCAATGACGCGAACGCCTCGGGATTTCCCCGACGGCTCGCTTCAACAAGAGATGGCTCGTCGTCGAGGTTCACGGTCATTCAGTCGTAAGTAAGACCAAGCCCGGCCAGGTTTCCTTTGAACTTTTTAAAAGGTATTTTCCCGCAGCTTTTTCAAAGGATGCCCCGCCCGCTCGGGTCTAAAGCAATGGAATCGAGTCCTGAACCCGTCGTCGGCATCAACCATTTTCTCGACGAACCCTGGAGATTTGCCGAAAGGTGCTCAGCCTGCGTTGATCGCCTCGGGTACCTTGGACCGTGACGCGGTCAGTTGCGTTTATACGAATGTCATGAAACGAAATCACTCCTTCATCGCCCTGCTTGCCCTGAGCGCATGGCTGCACGGCCTCGTCCTCAGCCAGTCGCTCCTGCTTGCCGCCGAGGTCGCGCCCCGTCTGGCCGTGGTTCCGCGCGATCCAGCTCTGCGGGAAATGGCTGACCTCCTCAGCGTCACGCTTTCCGGCCACTCCGGCCTCGCTCTTCTGGAACGGGCCGAGATCGACCGCATCCAACGCGAGCAGACGCTAGCCAACAGCACCGGCACTGGCAGTGATGTTCGGATCGGGCAACTGCTGGGAGCGGATGGACTCCTGACGCTGGACTTCGCCCGTGAGAACGGACGCACGCAGCTGCAGGCCCGGGTGATCGCAGTCAAGCCAGGCGTCATCCTCCGCAGCACGTCTTACCCGTGGCCGCTGAACAACGCGGCTGATTGGCCTCCGGCGGTCAGCGCTCAACTGGTTCCATTGATCCCAAAACTCGGCGTGCTCGCGCGCGACGCGACGCCGATCTCAGTGGTCAATCTGCGGTCCGCCATCCAGTCGCCAGAAGCAGCAAGGCTGGAGAAGGAGATGACTCTGCTGCTCATCCATCGACTCGCCCGGCAGCCGGAGATTTTCGTATTGGAACGTCAGCGCCTGGATGACCTCGCGTCCGAGAAGGAACTGAAAGGAATGGACCCCGCTCCGTTCTGGAAAGGCAGTTACTTGCTGGAGGGCGTGGTGGACCGGGACGGCTACGCGCCCGATCGCGTCACCGTGCATGCACGCCTGACAGGTCCTCCGGGCACAACTCCTCTGGTCGTAGAATCCTCGGGACCGCGTCGCGATCCGATGGTGGCCATCGACATTCTGGTGCAAAAAATCCTCTCGGTTTTGGGCAGGCCGTCGCAACTAGCCGCCTGGGAGGCAAAGGCCGAAGCGGCGCGCTTTTTTGAAGAAGGGAACTGGGCTCTGCGCTGGCAGGCGCATGATCAAGCACGGTGGGCAGCCGAGTCTGCCTGGGCTCTTGGGGATCACTCTTTGCGTGCCGCCCGGCTCCGCGTGCTCGCCTGGTGCATGCCGTGGGGCACGCCGCCTGGGCAGCCGGACTTCAATGAAGGCACCCTTCAGTTCTACTACGACCGCGTGTACCCGGAGGCTCTTGCGCCCGTGGCCACCGCCTTGGAACACTTTGTCGCCGCCACTCCTTGGATCGAGCCGGGTGACTTGACCAACGACTGGCCCACAGTCGGCCTCACCGCGCTGGGTTATGCGGCCCATCATCTGTCCCGCTACTGGTGGACGCCCCATGCTGCCGACGAAGCTGGAGAAGGTCTGGAGCGGCTGCGGGAGGCAGCGCGGCAGGCGCAACGCATGCTGCTCGCTGGCGAAGAGCGTCCAGGGCCGGCGACCTACGCAACCCTCACCGGCCGGAAGATTTGGGAACTCAAAATGACCGCAGGCTGGCTCTGGGAAAGAAGTCCGGCGGACGTGCT
>CAMCCU010000468.1 GCA_945872975.1 Pedosphaera parvula Ellin514 | reverse complement strand
GAAGATTGGCGAGTTCTGGGTTCTGCAAACCGGCGGGCCGTCCCGCTACTCCGGCGGATTTGGCGCCGCGCATTTGCGGCTCGGCATTCAGCCGGAGCATTTCGATCTCTGGCTTGGGCTTTGGGATTTCAATTGCCAGCGTCACTTGCCGCCGCCTGAGGCTGAAGCCATGAGTGCGCTCGCGCATGAGTTTGGCGCGCGCTTGCGGAGGTTGGTGGGAATGCGTCCGCAGTAGGGGAACAGTCGGCGGAGCAGGGGACGGTGTCAGGCGTAGGCGTCGAGCGTGTGCCCGCTCTCGCAGGGCTGGCATTGGCCGGCTTGTTCCAGCATTTGCACCATCGCCTCGCCCTGCTGCTTCATCACGTCCTGCGACTTCTTCAGCAGGGACACGCCCATCTCCTGGCGCATCGCCTGGGTTTGCAGGACGCTGTCGAAGAGCGAGACTGAGGCTGAACCACTGATGTTCATACGCTCAAGGGATCGGAATAATCCCCAGGGCCTTGAGTGGAAATCTTACTCGCGCACCGCTGCCTGGAGCTTCTGCTTGAAGTCAGCCACCACCTTGTCGTGCGCGGCATTGACTTCAGGATCGGTCAGCGTCTTGTCCGCCGCGCGATAGGTGAAGGCGTAGGCCACGCTCTTCTGGCCGGCGGGCACGTTCGTGCCGCGGAAGACGTCGAACAACTCCACGTTCTCCAGATTCGCGGGCTTCGCGCGCTTCACCACGTCGAGCACCGCATCGTGCGTCACCGCGTCCCCGACCAGCATCGCCACGTCGCGGCGGATGCTGGGGAACTGCGGGAGCGTCTTGAAGGACTTGCTCGCGTTGCGGCGGGCCAGGAGTTGATCGAGGTTCAGCTCCGCGACATACACCGCATCGCGCAGGTCATACTTCTTCGCGAGTGCCGGGAGGAGCTGGCCGAACTCGCCGAACACCAGCTTGCCGCCGAGCGCGATGGTCGCGGATTCGAGGAGCAGCGAGGTGCTTTCCGTGCGCTTCGTGAACCCCGCGCCGCGCAAGCCGAACTGTTCGATGAACTCTTCCAGCAAGCCTTTAAGATCGTAGATGTCGAACTTCGCCTCGCGTTCCTCGCCGTTCCAGAAACTCGCGGCACGCTGACCAGTCAACGCGATGGCGACGCGGCGTTCCTCCTTCGTCTGGCCGTTGACGTTGATGAACACACGCCCGACTTCGAACAGTGCCGCGTCGTAGTTCTTGCGGCTGAGATTGTGCCGCAGCGAATCGAGCAGGCCGGGCAACAGCGACGGACGCAGGGCGTTCATGTCGCTGCTCAACGGATTCGCGAGCAAGACGAGGCTCTCCGCGGGTGCGGCCAGCTTTGCAGCGGCATCCGCAATGAGCGTCTGGCCGGTGGCTTCGCTCAGGCCCATGCCAGAGAGAAGTCGTCGCGCTTCGGCGATTTGGTCGTAAACCACGTCGAAGGGATTCGTTCCGATGGCGCCGCGAGGTGCGGTGCTGGGAATCTTGTCCACACCATATAGCCGGGCGACCTCTTCGATGAGATCGATCTCGCCCTTCAAGTCCACGCGCCAGGTTGGGATGGAGAAGGTCGTTTGCTGATCCGCTTCGCCTTCGGACGTTCGTTGCAAACCGAGGCTCTCCAGATGGCGAATCTGATCTTCGGTGGAAATCGTCACCCCGACGAGTTCGCTCGCCTTGGGATGGCGCAGCGATACTTCCTTCGGCTTGATCTCAACAGCACATGCATCGATCGCGCTGGCCACGAGCTGGCCGCCGGCAGTTTCGAGAATGAGCTGCGCGCAACGGCGGCTCGCCCAATCCGCGATCCCGATGTCGCAGCCGCGTTCGAAACGGTAGCTCGATTCGCTACGCAGTCCGAGCGTCTTGCTGGTGCGCCGGATGTTCGTCGGCTTGAAGTAAGCGCTCTCGATCAGGACGTCCTTCGTGGAATCGTTAATCTCCGTGTTCAACCCGCCCATCACGCCCGCCAGCGCGATGCCGTGTTGCTCGTCGGCGATGAGCAGGGTCTCGGCGGTCAGCGCGCGTTCCTGTCCGTCGAGCGTCTTGAACTTCTCGCCCTCCGTCGCGCGGCGCACGACGATGGTGGGCTTGCCGCCGCCGCCTTTGCCGATGAGGTGATAATCGAACGTGTGCAGCGGTTGGCCGATTTCGAGCATCACGTAGTTCGAGACATCCACGACATTGTTGATGCTGCGGATGCCGACCTTCTCTAGCGCCGTGCGCAGCCAGTCGGGGCTCGGACCAACCTTCACACCGGTCACCACACGCGCCGTGTAGCGCGGACAAAGGTCTGGCTCATCCACTCGAACAGCCACGAAGCTATCCACGCCCGTGCCAGCGGTCGCGCCGACAGCAGCGACGGGTCCGCTCGCGACTGTGAGTTCCGGAACTTTGAGCGGGTTGCCGGTGACGGCAGCGATCTCGCGCGCGATGCCGATGACGCTGTTCAAGTCGGGACGGTTCGGCGTGACTTCGAGATCGTAAATCACGTCGCTGCCCGCGAGGCCGAGGTATTCGGCGAACGGCTGGCCGACCTTGGCGTCCGCGCGGAGAATGAGCAGGCCATCGACTTGATCTGGCAGTCCGAGTTCTGTGGGCGAGCACATCATTCCGTGCGACTCGACGCTGCGAATCTTGCCGACTTTGATGGTGAACGGCTCCTTGTCGCCCGGCTTCATCGGTAACGTCGCGCCTGGAAGAATGAGCGGCACCTTGTCGCCGGCCTGAAAGTTCTGCGCGCCACAGACGATCTGGCGTTCGCCGGTGCCGTCGTTCACGCGGCAGACGGAGAGCTTGTCGGCGTTCGGATGCTTGTCGCGCGTGATGACCTGCGCCACGACGATGCCATTGAATTCGCCGCCGAGCTTCTGCACGCCCTCGACTTCGAGGCCGAGCATGGTGAGTCGCTCGGTGAGTTCTTCGGGCGACCAGTTGAAATCAACGTATTGCTTGAGCCAGTTCAGGGTGACTTTCATGGGAGTAAGAAATTAAGGCTGCTTCGCGCCGACCACTTCCGCGATGGCTGGAGCGCTCTGTGGGAATGCGCCGTGGAAATCCTGCCGAACGAATGCACCGACGGTGGCGGCGATCTGCGCCTGCTTGATGAGCGGCGTGTTGCTGCGCTCGCCGAGCGCGGTGGTATCCGGGCCAAGCACGGCGAACCACATGTAAGCCGAGTCCACGATTTCCTTGCCGTGATTCTTCCAGGCGACCGGTGCGGGGCCGCGCCCGTGATCGACGCTGATGACGAACGTCGTCGTGCCGCGATACTCGGGCAGCGATTGCGCGAGCGTCCACAGTTCGCCGATGAAGCGGTCGAACTCGCGCGCGGAGCGAAGGTAGCGCTCGTAATTGCCTTCGTGCGCCCAGTCGTCCGTCTCGCCGAAGGAGACATACATGGCGCGCGGCTTGAGCGTGCGCACGGCGTGTTTCGCCGCATAGCCGACGAACGTGTCGAGCGACACGCCCGACCAGATGGTCTGCCCGCGCTCGGCCATCTCGGTCAATGCGGACGGCACGGACATCCGTTCCGTTCCGTCTGGCACCTGGAAGCTGCTCCAGACCGGGAACCCGGCGCGCGGCGCGTTGAGAATCCACGGCAGCACATCCCAGTTCACTGACGCGGCGACGCGTTCGCGAAACTCCGGCTTCGTGTTGAGCCACTCGAAGACGTTGGTGTTCGCGTTCAGAATCTTGTCGTTGCTGTTGATCTTCGGGTCCGCGTAGCCGGTGAGGAACTCGTTGTAGCCGGGATAGGAAAAGTTGTGGCCGTTGGAAACACGCACGCTGCTTCCCATGTCGCGATTGCCCCAGAGCTGGCCTTCCTTCGCTACCGTGCCCCAGAGGAATGGGAACAACACCTCGCGCCGCGCCTCCGGCGTTTCGCGCCAGAAGTCTTTGCGAATCGCGTTGCTGTTTCCGAAGTTCCCGAACTCCTTCGTCAACGGCATTTCTTCCGCACCGCGAAATACTTCCTGCCAGCGCAAGCCGTCCGCGGTGATGAGGAAGATGTTCTGCGTCTTCAGCTCCGCGCCAAAAAGATTCAGCGTAAGCGTCAACGCCAGCGATGTGAGCAGGAAGCGCGTCATGAGAGTTAATTAGAATTGGCGCAGGAACCGCGCGTCGTTTTCGTAGAAGAGCCGGATGTCGTTGATGCCGTAGCGGAGCATGGCGATGCGCTCGATGCCGAAGCCGAACGCCCAGCCGGTCCAGACTTCCGGATCGTAGCCGACGTTCGCGAAGACCTGTGGATGCACCATGCCGCAGCCGGCGATCTCCAGCCAGTCCTTGCCGAGCTTCTTTACGAGCGCATTGGTGAAATCGATCTCCATGCTCGGCTCGGTGTAGCTGAAGTAGTGAGGGCGGAAGCGCAGCTTCACGTCGGAGCCCATCAGTTCCTTGAAGACGAATTCCACCGTGCCTTTGAGGTCGCTCATGGTGACGTTCTTGTCCACGTAGAGCCCTTCGATCTGGTGGAAGGTCGGGTTGTGCGTGGCGTCCGCGTTGTCGCGACGATAGACGCGGCCCGGCGCGATGATGCGAATCGGT
>CAMCCU010000467.1 GCA_945872975.1 Pedosphaera parvula Ellin514 | reverse complement strand
CGTGCTGGCGGAATATGCCCGCCTGCTCGACGGCAACCTTGGCGACACGCAGCGACACCAGTTTATCTTTCGCGATGTGCGTCGTCCGTCGTTGCCCGCATGGAGTCCAGCGGAACGTGCGGCAGCACCACGACAGTGGGAGGAGTTTTTGCAAGAACGCGTCGCCTCCACGAATCCCTCGGTCTCCATCGTGGCCCATCTACTGCGCCTCCAATACACTCCGGCAGCGCAGCTCGTGGAAGAGCCTCGGGGCAGCTACACCCGGGCCGCCCGTCCAGTCTTCGATACGCTGGTCCGCAACGGACCCGGCCTGCTATGCGCGTCCCCGGAACTTTTCCGCGACGCGCTGCAAGTGCTGCAGCGTCGGCAGCGTTATCTCTGGGAGCCTCCCGTGGGCATGCCGATCACGAATGCCGCCCGAGATTTTCGCACCAACTTCATGCACCAATGGGCCGCACATGGCTCCTGCTTCGACTCCAGCGTCGCGCCCGCCATCTTCCGCACTTCCGATTTCGAGCCAGACCATCTGCGCGTCGTGCTTAACATCCTTCGCGAACGGACCGGCACCGGTGAGGGCCAGATGCCTCGCTGGAAACAAAACTTTTTCCGCGCCCACCTCGGATCGTTTAACGAACGAATCACTGACACGCAGACGATGCTGGTGAAGGGACTCTATCGCCCGGAAGTGTTCACCGCGCTGTTCGACCCGGAGGACTACGGGCTGGAGGACGGCACCGAGCTGCTGCGCGCGCTCAACTCGTTTCGCAACAACATGAGGGTGCCCGGAGATCCCATGGCCAGCTCCGTCGCGGCCCTCGAGAAACGGCTCGCCGGGCTCAACGTGCCTTCGCGTTCGACTTCCGTAATAGTGCGACCAGCCTCCGCCTCCGCCCACGGCACCCTGACCGCGACGCAATGGTGGCAGGCACCAAGCCCGCTCCCCGATCCCCGGCTCACCACTGACCTGGGGCTGATCGAGGCCCGATATCGCGAGGGGCATCTCTGGCTCGAAGCGCGCCTCGGGCTCCGAACCAACTCCAACTTGAACCTGTCCCCCGAGTCGCGTTCGGTGATCTACAAGATCGATCTCAAGACGATGAAGAGCCGCTACTCGATGTTCAGTCCCGCCATCCCCACGCTCTCGAACCAGCCTCGCTTCTGGGCCAGTTTGCCCCGCACGTTCGAGGTGCTGGGATCTCACGTGTATGTGAGCTGGCGCGATCAGCTTCTGGCCACACCCGTCGAGCTTGGTGACTGGACTCCTGTTCAGGTTCCGGTCGCCGCGCAGTCCCGGCTGTTTGGAATCGGACGCCGGCTCTATCTCGCGGCCCCCGACCGCCTCCTCGAATACGATCCCGCCTCGAAGGAAACGCGCGTCATGGCCAGCACGCGGCGAAGGCCTCCGGAGACCGAGCTTGATTCTCTTCCGAACTTCGCCTCACCAGGATTCCTCAAAGGAAACACCGACGGCTCCATCGTTCATGTCCTCCTTGGCAATACGGTGCATCCGTGGAATGTCGCGTCTGGAACCTGGGGCGCTTCGATCCGGCTGGCTGATCGCGGCACACCTGAGGTCATGGATATGGTGGAGGACGGAGCCGTCCTGCGCAGTCAAGCCATGGGCATGGCGACAAGAAAAATGTTTCGGCTTTCTCCCGGGCGGGCCGTAGAGCTGATCATTCATGAAGCTCCGGGGGTGCCTGGAATGATGGCGGAGACGCCACGGTCGCGAGTGAAACCGGCCGGCCGCTGGAGTGTGCCTGACCACATCGATCCACTGGTCATGCCGCTCGCGCTGGAGCCCGGACGTGTGTGGATGCTGAACAACCGGCGCTTCCTCGCCGGCCCTCAACAGGAGCCCGGCCTGGTGATCTACGATGATCGCTGGCCGGACCCTGTCGTGTTGCGCCTGCTTTTCAACCGGGCCAATCCGTTCCCCGTGAACGAAACCCAGATGATGGGCGCACGGCCGCAGCTCGTGGCCACGCCGGATGGGCTGGTCCTGACCGGACGTCTCTGGAACGGTTTCTGGTTTATCCCGCGCGCTGATCTGGAAACCGCCATCGCGCAGGCCCGCGAGAAGATGGCCAAGTGAAGTGCCACCATTCGTCAGTGCAGTCAGCTCAACCCGTTCACTCGTTCCGCCGGAGTGGCGGACCGCTCAAGCCAAACGTGCCTTCCAACACCGTGCGGCTGCGATGACGGGCGGATGCTGGGAACAGGTCGAAGGCGATGAAGAACCGCGCCGGCCGCTCGTCCCGGAAATCCATCCAGATGAAGTATTCCTTTCCCTGCTTCAGTTGACCGTCGTGGAGAAACTGCAGGATCGGATTGAACGTCCCTTTCAAGCCAGACCATGGCGCGTTGGTGTAGGCGATATTTCGCTGGTAGGAGTCGGTAAGCCCGACCCACGGCACGTCCTCCATCGGCCAACCGCAGTTCAATGTGGTGAACTAACGTGCTGCCGGCAGGATGCCGGCAGCTCGCTGGGGCGTTGAATCCCGTTGCCGCCTCTCCGTCCAACTGCCTACTCTTTGGCCAATCATCTATGAAACGCATCGCGCTCCTCTCGCTGGGCTTTGGGCTTTCCGTCTCGCTGCACGCCGCTGATTACCGTCCGGACCTCGGCAAGAATCTCGGCTTCCCCATCTACACGAACAATCCGCCGGGCAACATGCTCGACAACGATCCCGTGCGCCGTGGCGTCAAGGAGCCCGCCCTGCATCCGCTCGAAACGCAGAAGAAGATCAAGGTGCCGAAGGGCTTCGAAGTCCGCCTCTTCGCCAGCGAACCAGAGGTCGTGAATCCCGTCGCGATGACGTGGGATGAACGCGGGCGCCTCTGGGTCGTGGAGCTCTACGAGTATCCCAAGGGCGCGAAGAAGGGGGAGAAGGGCCGCGACCGCATCAAGATTCTCGAAGACGTCGATGGCGACGGCAAGACGGACAAGGTCACCGTGTTCGCCGATGGCTTCTCGCTCGCGACCGGCATCGCGCTCGGCAATGGCGGCGTCTATCTCGGCGCAGCTCCGAATCTGTATTTCCTCGAAGACACGAACGGCGACGACAAGGCGGACAAGACCACGGTGCTCAAGACCGGCTTCGGTCTCGAAGATCGGCACGAGCTGCTGAACGGTTTCGCGTGGGGACCGGATGGCTGGCTCTACATGACGCACGGCGTCTTCACGCACTCGAAGGTGAAGAATCCAAATGACCCGGACGACGACGGCGTGCAGATGGATGCCGCGCTCGCGCGCCTGCATCCCATCACGAAAGAGTTCGAGGTCTTCGCGGACGGCACGAGCAATCCGTGGGGTGTGGACTGGAACGAGCGCGGCGATGCCTTCGTGAGCGCGTGCGTGATTCATCACATCTTTCACCTCGCGCCCGGCGGCCAATACAATCGTCAGGGCGGCACGTGGGCGAATCCCTACGGCTACGCGGGCGACCTGCCGGGCAGCGGGCTTCCGGCGATTGCGAACTGGCGGCATTTCCGCGCCGCGCACGCGGGCATCACGATTTATCAGGGCGACCAATGGCCGGCGGAATGGCGCGGACATGCTTATCTCGGGAACATCCACCAGAACGCCATCAACTGCGATCGCCTCACGCCCGTCGGCTCGACTTACAAGGCGACGAAAGAATCCACCTTGCTCGGCGCGGACAAGGGAACCTGGGAAGTCGGCGAGGGAAACTTTCTCGTCTCCGACGATCATTGGTTCCGTCCCGTGAGCAATCAGACCGGTCCCGACGGCACGATGTGGATCATGGACTGGGCGGATCGTTATCCGTGCTACCAAAACGCGCAGGCCGATCCCGAAGGCGTAGACCGTGAGCTCGGCCGCATCTGGCGCGTGGTGTGGGTCGGCGACCAGCCGGGCAAGGCGGTGCCGAGCCGGCCGTCGAAGGACATGAATCTCGCGAAGCTCAGCATGGACGAACTCGCCGGCCTGCTCGAAAGCAAAAACAACTGGCAGCGTCGCATGGCGCAGCGCGTCATCACCGAACGGCGCGATCCGAATCTCATTCACACGCTGCATCCCAGCTCCAAGATCGTTGACCTCGCGAAGAAGGGTTCCACGCCGGACACCCGCCTCGCCGCCCTCTGGACGCTGCACAGCGCCGGTGCGTTGGACGAGGGATTGCTCGAAGAAACCGTGAAGGACACCAACGCCGCCGTTCGCGCGTGGTCGGCGCGTTTGATCGGCGAGCGCGGTCATGCGTTCGGCTTCTCGATGAAGGCGCTGGCGAAGCTCGCGCTCGACAAGGACGACTCGGTCCGTCTCGCGGTGGCCGCCGCCGCGCGGCAGTTCAACTCCGGTTCGCTCACGGTGAACACGCCCCCCGCGATTCCGTTGAACGAGGTCGTGATGGGCGGCGTGATGTCGGAGCTGCACAAGAGTCCCTTCAACCCTAACGATCCCGTGCTGCCATTCGTTTACTGGATGGCCGTCGAGCCGATCGTCGCCTTCGACGCCGGTCACGCTCTGGGCTTCTACGAGAACGCCACGGACCAAAGCCTTCCGAAATGGCCGATGAACAATTACATCCTCACGCGCATCATGCGGCGCGTCTGCGATCT
>CAMCCU010000466.1 GCA_945872975.1 Pedosphaera parvula Ellin514 | reverse complement strand
AATCACGCCCACGTGACTTCGCCTTTGGCTTCCGAGAGCACGATGCTTTGCAGGAAGCGCACGCCCTTCTCCAAGCCTTCGCGCGCCGTCATCAGGCTGTCCTCGTGCTCCATCGAGAGCACGCCGTCGTAGCCGCACATGCGCAGCGTAGACACGAAGTCGCACCAGAAATGGCGCGGATGCCCGTAACCCACGGTCCGGAAAATCCACGAGCGATTGAGCTCATCGCTGTAGTGCTTCGTGTCGAGCGTGCCGTTGACCGTCGAGTTCCACTCGTGAACCGCCGTGTCCTTCGCGTGGCAATGCCAGATCGCGCCCTTGAGCGCGCGGATGGCGGCGCACGGATCGATGCCCTGCCAGAAAAGATGCGAGGGATCGAAGTTTGCGCCAATCATCGGCCCGACCGCCTTGCGCAGGCGCAGCAGCGTCTCCGGGTTATAGACGACAAAGCCAGGGTGCATTTCGAGACCGACCTTCACGCCATTGGCCAGCAGCAAGCGTGCGGCTTTCTGCCAGTACGGGATGACGACCTTGTTCCATTGGTAGTCGAGGATCTCCAAGTAGTCCGGCGGCCACGGGCAGGTCACCCAGTTCGGGCTTTTGTCGCCCGGCGCGCCACCGGGACAGCCGGCGAAGGTAATGACTACTTCGACTTCCAACTTGTTGGCCAGCCGGACGGCCTTCTGGAAATCGCGGTCGAACGACGCAGCGAGCTTCTTCTGCGGATGAATGTTGTTGCCCGCACAAGTAAGCGCGGAGATTTGCAGCCCGCGCGAGCGGATGGCCTGCACGAACTCCTTCGCCTTGCGGTTGCTCGCCAGCAGTTCATCGACCGGACAATGGCTCGTGCCGGCGTAGCCGCCCGCGCCGAGTTCCACGGCCTGCACGCCAAGACTGACGAGGTAATCAAGAGTGGCATCCAGCGTTCTGGACCCGAGAATGACAGTGAAGACTCCGACTTTCATGATGTTGAGATGTTGCTGCGGAGACTAGGAGCGGTCCGGCGTCCGGGCAAATCATTACGAAACCCCTTCTCCGTCGAATCCCGGATACCAAGTCATTCGCGCCCTTCTTACTTCTGAATTGAACTTTGGGCGCGCAAACCTAGTCTCGCTGGCATGGCTCGGAAGGATTCTAAAATGCCCGTGCAACATCGCGGGGTCAGCGACATCGTCGGCATTGTGCTGATCGCGGCGGCATTGCTGCTGATGGTCGCCCAGCTCTCATTCGATCGCGGGGACGTGAGTTCCAACAAATATCCGCCCAACCCAACCACCCACAATCTCATCGGAACGGCCGGCGCGTTTGGGGCCAATGTTTTCTTCCAAGGCTTCGGCGCCGGCGCCTACGTGATGCCGATTTTGCTCATGCTCTTCGGGCTGGCCTACCTCTTTGAGTTTCTCAGCTACCTGAAGCATCGCTGGGTTTGGGCGGCGGTCCTTTTCCTGACGTGCCTCGGCATGTTCGATCTCTACTCGTCCCAGCTGGCGACACTGAAGTACAATATCGGCGCCACGAGCGCGGGCGGGTTCCTCGGCCAGTTCATGAACGAGTATTTGTTCGGGAAGTTCGGCCGGCTCGGCGCGACGATTATCTTCGTCCTGCTCTACGCCATCAGCATGATTTTCCTGACGAACTTCCAGCTCGGTCCGTGGCTGCGCAGTCGCGTGGTGTTGAAGCCAGGCGAAGAGACCGAGGAGGAAGAGGAACTGCCCGACGAGAAGACCTGGTCGCCCGAAGAGAAGGTGCTGGCCAAGCGCGCGCGTGATCTCGACAAGCAGGCGAAGCGGCTCCAGGAGCATCTCGAAAAAGAGAAGCCCAAGGACAAAGAGAAGGAGAAGGAAAAGGAGAAGTTCGCCCTCGGTGCCGACGGACTTCCTGTCCCGGCTCCGACCGTTCGCGATCTCAGCGTGCCTACCGCCCGGACAGGCAAGCCGCCGGGCAAGTCCCGCATGGACGAGCCGGTCATTGAGAAGGTCGGGATCGAAGGCGAAGTGATTTCCGCCACTGAGATCAAGGCCGCCACCACGTCCGACATCCTCGGCAAGAACGGCGACGGCGGGAAGAAGGGCAAGTCGGCCGTCGAAGAGCCGGTCGAAGCCGTTAATCGCCTGGCTGAGAAGCCGGAGTCCGATGCGGACGCAGATGCTTCCGACGCTGAGAAGATCGAGCAGGTCGCGGCTGCTGCTCCGGTGGCTGAACCCAAGTTCAACGACAATTCCAGCTCAGGTCGTCGCATGCCGCTGAAGAGGAAACCCATCGCCGTTGCTTCCACGCCGATGATTGGCAACTACCAGTTGCCGCCGATGGATTTCCTCCAGTACCCCGACATGACCGTGAAGGCCACCGAGTCCAAGGAAGAACTCATGGCCAACGCGCGCCTGATGCAGCAGACGCTGGCGCAGTTCGACATCGATGTGCAGCTCGGCGACATCACCAAGGGGCCGACCATCACGCGCTACGAACTCCATCCCGCGCCGGGCGTGAAGCTGGAGAAGATCGTCAATCTCAACAACAACATCGCCGCCGCCCTCAAGGCCGAGCGCATCAACATTCTCGCGCCGGTTCCGGGCAAGAGCTCGGTCGGCATCGAAGTGCCGAACCTCGTCAAGACCAAGGTCATCATGCGTGACCTGCTCGAATCTGAGGAGTGGCAGAAGACCAAGGCCCGCATTCCGCTCGCGCTGGGCAAGGACGTTTACGGCCATCCGATCATCGCCGACCTCGCGGAGATGCCGCACCTGCTCATCGCCGGCAGCACTGGCTCCGGCAAATCTGTCTGCATCAATTCCATCATCGCGTCGCTCCTCTACAAGTTCCGCCCCGACGAGCTGCGCTTCGTGATGATTGATCCCAAGATCGTCGAGCTTCAGCAGTACAATGCGCTGCCGCATCTCGTGGTGCCCGTGGTGAACGATCCCAAGAAGGTCATCCTCGCGCTGCGCTGGGTGGTGAACGAGATGGAGAAGCGCTACCAGATCTTTGCCCGCGTCAACGTGCGGAACATTAAATCGTTCAACGAACGTCCGAAGAATCAGCCGCCCAAACCGTCCGAGCCCGAGCTGCCGCTCATGGCGAAGAAGGAGAAGATCGAGGCCGGTGCCGATGGATTCGCCGTCGAGGTGGACGAGCAGATCGTCGTGCCGCGCGATGATGATATCGTCATCCCGGACAAGCTCAGCTACATCGTCGTCATCATCGACGAGCTCGCGGATCTCATGCTCGTCGCGCCGGCCGATGTCGAAATGGCCATCGCACGCATCACGCAGATGGCGCGTGCGGCGGGCATCCATTGCATCGTTGCCACGCAGCGCCCGAGCGTCGATGTCATCACCGGTGTCATCAAGTCCAACATCCCCGCACGTATCGCGTTCCAAGTCGCCGCCGCCGTGGATTCCCGCACCATTCTCGACGGACAGGGCGCAAACAAACTGCTTGGCAAGGGCGACATGCTCTACCTTCCGCCCGGTTCCGCGCGGCTTATCCGGGCTCAGGGCGCGCTCATCACCGACCAGGAGATTCAGCACTGCGTGGACTTCATCGCCAAGCAGGGCAAGCCCAGCTATGAGCTGGAGATTCACAAGCAGCTCTCCAAACCGGTCAGCCTCGCTTCCGAGAGCGGCTGTGACGAGGACGAGGAACTGATCGAGCAGTGCATCGAAGTCATCCGCAGCGAACAGAAGGCCAGCGTGTCGCTGCTGCAACGCCGCTTGAAACTCGGCTACGGCCGCGCAGCGCGCATCATGGATGAGATTGAGAACCGCGGGATCGTCGGCCCGAGCAACGGTGCGGAACCTCGCGACATCCTGATCGATCTCGACGGCGGCGGCGCGGATGGCATGGGCGTGGACACGGCGATGCGGTGATCACGCGCGTTCACTACATACCTCGCGTTCGTAATCTTAATCCTGCTCTTACTCCTAATCCCGACGGGAAGTCTCAGTGATTACGATTGAGAGTGGGATTGGGAGTAAGAGGAAGTCAGACGCTGGATCGGTTCGCTGTCTGACTGCGCCGCCTCTCGCACTGGTTGCTTTCATGAAACGACACACGCTGGTCTTTGTCGCAGCGCTTCTGGTGGCTCAGACGGTCTCGCTGTTCCGGGCTGATGCCGCGCCGCGTCCAAATATTCTCGTCCTCTTCTCCGACGATCAGCGCGCGGACACCATCGCTGCGCTGGGCAATCGACATATCAAGACGCCGAACCTCGACACGCTGGTGCGCAGCGGCACCACGTTCACGCGCGCGTATTGCATGGGCGCAATGCAGGGCGCGGTCTGCGTTCCCTCTCGCGCCATGCTGATGACCGGTCGGTCGCTCTTCCGCGTAAAGGAGAACATGCAGGATCAAGAAACGTGGCCGGAGGCGTTCGCCAAGAGCGGCTATGCGACGTTCATCACGGGGAAATGGCACAACGGCGAGCCGTCGGTGAAGCGCGCATTCCAGGACGGCAAGGCGCTGTTTCTCGGCGGCATGGGTTGGCCGTACGAACTTCCGCTAAGGGATCTGTCTGGTGGCGAACTGGTGAACGCGCGATTGAGCGGCGAACATTCGGTGAAGCTTTTTGCGGACGCTGCCGCCGGGTTCATCGAGGCGCGGTCGAA
>CAMCCU010000465.1 GCA_945872975.1 Pedosphaera parvula Ellin514 | reverse complement strand
CTCGACGAGGGCATGCTGGAACTGTTCGATTGCCACCGAATGCGCGAAGCAGCGGCGCCCAACTTCCAAAGCGCGGGCGCCTAGGCGCATCCGGTGCGCTGGGTCATCCGCGAGCCGTCGGATGGCGAGGCTGAGCCGCCGGTCATCTTCCGCGTCCACCAGTTCCGCCACGCCCGGGTGTTCGTGCGCCCAGCGCACGGCGGAGCAATACTGCGGCCCATAAATGAGTAATGGCAGTCCTGCCGCCGTGTAATCAGTCAGCTTGCTGGGGAAGCTGATCCGCATGTTGGCCTCATCCTGCTGATCGAACGACATGGGGACAAACAGCGCGGCTGCCAACTCGCGACAGCGTAGAATCAGTTCTGACGAACTTACCAGGCTGCGCACCTCGATATTTGGTGCATCCAAATTACAGGCGGTTGCCTGCTTCATGGTGAGCGGACCATAGAGCACCAACCGTCCGCCCAGCGCTGCCAGTTCCCCGGCAAGGCTCCTCAGTGCGCGCAAGTGTCCTGCTGTGTTGATCGTGCCACCAAAAACGCAGGTAAGCGGATGCTTTTCCTGCAATCTCTCCGGTGGCCTCGAAAAAACGACCGTATCCGCAGCACGGGAAGGATACAGTAGCTTTCCAACCACGCCGTAGCGGCGTTGATATTCCTCCACCATGTAAGGTGACACGCACAGGCGCGATGTAGCTTGCCGGTAGCGGCGGCAGAACTGTCGCTCGACCCACTCTTGAACGGGACGAAGGCTGCGAAGCACGCGCGGGCAGTCGTCATGCACAATCATGTGAAACGGCAACTGCCTTCGACGCGCGAACTCGGCGGCTGTCAGCCAAGAATAACCATGGGCAACGGTCAGGATTGCCTCTGGCTTGAAGCCGTTTACCGCACGCTCTATGGCTCTCAAACGAGACGCGGCCTGGAGCGAAAACACGGAGGACACCCAGCGATGGAACCGAGTGTGAAGCCAGCGTCGGCCCGGTTGCAGCGCCGTCGAATAAATGACTCTAGGCAACCGACGGTCCACCTGCGAAGCGGCCAACCCCGCCTCGATGATGCGCAAGCGGTCCGGAGGATACGTCTGGAGGAGGCGATACAGCAACGCCGAGCCATGATACGACGCCTCCACTGGCACGTCACCGATGTAGAGCAATCGGGGCAACTGACCTGGAACCGTGTTCACAAAAGATACAACTCCAGAATTGGCCGTCGAGTCAGGCCTGTCGGCTGCCCCACGCTTCAACAATTTCTTCAATTGTTCGATCCAACGCCTTTGTGATGTCCCACTGCGGGTAATGCGCACGCATTTTGCGCAAATCTGAATAGTAACAGATGTGGTCGCCGATCCGGTTCTGGTCCACCTGGGTGTAAACCTGCGTTTTTCCCGAAAATCGCTCCGTGATTTTGAACGCTTCGAGAATGGAGCACGAGTTGGGCTTGCCGCCGCCAAGATTATAGACCTCACCGCAACGCGGTTCTTCGGCAAACGCCGCCATGAAACGCGCCACGTCCAAGGAGTGAATGTTGTCGCGGACCTGCTTGCCCTTGTAGCCGAAAATTCTATATTCCCGCCCTTCGAGATTGCATTTCACGAGGTAAGAGAGGAACCCGTGCAGTTCGACGCCGGAATGATTCGGTCCGGTCAGGCAGCCGCCGCGCAAACAACAAGTGGGCATTCCGAAGTAGCGCCCGTATTCCTGCACCATCACGTCCGCAGCGACCTTGGATGCACCAAAGAGCGAATGTTTCGATTGATCAATGGTGAAAGTCTCCGAAATTCCGTGCTCGTAATCCGGGTCGTTGTAATCCCACCGCGTCTCCAGTTCTTTCAACTTGATTCTGTTTGGCGCATCTCCATACACCTTGTTGGTGGACATATGAATAAACGGCGATCCAGGGCAGAATAGCCGCGCCGCCTCCAACAAGTTCAGCGTGCCCACGGCATTCGTGTCAAAATCATCGAACGGAATGGCGGCAGCACGATCGTGGCTCGGTTGTGCTGCCGTGTGAACAACCACACGAGGACGAATCTCTTTGACCAAGGCCAGCACCCCGGCGCGGTCGCGAATATCCAGCTCGTGGTGAGAGAATCCTGGTAAGTCACGTTGCAACCGGTGCTGATTCCAACGCGTGTCCCCCTGCGGCCCGAAAAACACTGCGCGCTGATTGTTGTCCAGGCCGTGAATTTGATAACCAAGTTCGCGCGCAAAATACACACAGACTTCCGAACCAATTAGGCCGGACGAACCGGTGACTAGGAGTGTTTTCATGAAGGCGCAACCGCGTCAGCCGATGATAAGGCTGTCAATCACCGGAGTTCTCCCGTCCATGTGTGGTTCGATCTCGCTTCCGCAGCGGGTTGAGCACTTTCCCTCCGCAAGGGTCGCTTCACGAAGCGCAAGATCGCGGAAGCGGCATTGACGAAGCGATACCCAAGGTAAATGAACAGTCGAAGTGGAGGACGGGCGAACCTTGTCGCCAGCCAGAAGCCTTCAAAGAGGGCGGTTCGACTCGCATTTTGGCTGGCGAATACGGCTTCAGCCAAGAGCTTTGGGTCTTGTTGAAACGCGCATTCCCAACGACCTAGGCGGACGGCACACATCAACTGATCACGCCGCATGGCGCTCGCCTTGTTAAATCCAGAGTGGGGATGCAGATACCAACGGTAAAGGTTGATATCCAAGTAGCGAATGGCGCAACCGCACTCAATCAAGCGGCAGGTAAGATCGCTGTCAACCGCAACGTAGTTATTGGACACGCCCCCCGTCTTTTCAAATGCAGCTTTGCGGACAATCAGCCCCAACCCGATGACGGTAGCGTCAAAGATCGAGATTCCCTCGGCGGGAATGTTCGGCGGCAAGCAACGGAAGCTGTGAAAACAAGGTTTGCCATCCCGCATTACCCACACCTCACCGCCGCATTGGATGGCCTCCACATCGGGTGCTGCTTCAAGCGCAGCAACCAACCGACGCATGGCTTCAGGATAGAAATAATCGTCGTCAGTTATCGGCTTGAGGAAGCGGCCGCGCGCCCTAAACAGTCCCTTGTTGAATGCATGCGCCTCGCCAGAATCGTTCTCCGAGACAAAACATGAGACCAAATCCTGATTCTTGCTCACGATCTCCGCCGTGTGATCTGTAGACCCACCGTCAATGATAATCAACTCATCTTGTGGCTCAATAAACTCTCTTACGTTCTCAAGCGTCCGCTCCAAATAGTTGGCGCGATTGCGGGTCGTAATTAGGTAACTGACGCGGATCATAGGCATGGAATGGGACAACGACGCTCAATAGGGCAGGACTGACCGGTAGTAGGCCATGGCCGCATCCACCCCGCCGGACAGCGGTGTGAACTTGAACTCCGGGAAGACCTTCCGGAACCGCCGGTCATCCATCACCTTGCGCGGCGCGCCATCCGGCATGGAGTAGTCGTAGCTCACCCGGCCTTTGAACTGGGTGGCCCGCACGATCAAGTCCACCAGTTCGCACACACTCAAGCCGAAGTTCTGGCCAATGTTGATCGGCTCCGACAAGCCCACCATGGATGGGTTCTTGATCACTTCGAGGACCACTCGCGCGAAGTCCGGCGCGTAAAGCCACTCACGGATGGGTGCTCCACTGCCCCAGATGTCAATGCTCGAGGCAGAGGTGGCCTGCGCCTTCACGAACTTGGAGATGAGCGCATTGAGCGCGTGCGCCTTGTCCGGGTCGGTCGAGTCGTGGGGCCCATACATATTCGGCACCAGAAAGTGGATGCTTTTTATGCCGTGCTGCATCTGGAAGCACTCCGCCACCGACCACAGCATCCGGCGGGTGCTGCCGTAGCTGAACACGGACCGGTGCAGGTGGCCGTTCCACCAGTGATCCTCTACAAACGTGTCCTCCGTCGAAGGATAGGCGCAGTTGGCGATGGGATTGATCACCAAAGCCTGCGGGCATTCGGCCGTGATCGCCTCATACATGCCCAAGATCATCCGGGTGTTGTCCACCACCACGGTCGCGGCCTGCCGAGAGACGTAGTTGAGACTGCCCACATGCGCTGCGCAATTGACGATGAACCCAGGCTGTTCCCGCCGCAGTAACGCGCGCACAGAATCCGTGTCACGCAAGTCGGTGCCCTCCGCCCGACTGGAGGAGACGCACTCAACCCCGGCCTCGCAGAGCGCGCCGATGACGTTGCGGCCTACGAAGCCAGTCCCGCCGAATACTAAAGTTTTCATTGCTACTGTGTTGTCTGACTGCGCAACAGCTCGGGAAACTTCTCGAGCTGCCGATCGAGTGCGGCATGACGCCTTTCACACAACTTATGAGCGTCTGTCCCTCCGTAAAGTGACCATGCTTCGTAGTTTTGCTTTTTAAGCAGCGTGAATGCAGCTGTGGCAACTCCGATTGGCAGAGTAACGCCAGGCAGCACACAAGTGTGCGCCCCCAGAATAACGTGGTCCCCGAGCAGAATATCGCCGATGACGCCACCAAAGCGCGCCTCTGCTGGCACTGAAGGCAAATCAAGCGAAGCCCGGATGTAGTCTGAAGATCCCGCGTGTAGTGAGCTACCCGCCGCGATGCCGGCGAGATCGCCTAGTCGCACTTTTCCTGCTCCACCGCTC
>CAMCCU010000464.1 GCA_945872975.1 Pedosphaera parvula Ellin514 | reverse complement strand
GGCTTTAAGCTCTACCCGCTGGCCTTGCAGTTGATTCAATCATCGCTGGCCGAACTCGACCGGAAGAAGGTGCCTTACCGGATCGAAGGCTTCATGTGGCATCAGGGCGAGAACGATATGTTCAGCAAGGAGTTCAAGCCGAGCTATGGCAAGAACCTGAAAAACTTTCTGGCCAGCTGGCGGCGTGATCTCAAGACGCCCGGCCTGAAATTCTACCTTGGCGAGCTTTGCACCAAGACGATTTGGGGCATGGACAATCGTGAGCCGATGTATGCCATCCGCGCAGGGCAGAAAGCCGTCACGGACTCCGATCCGCTGGCGGAATACATCCCGACCTCGCACGTCGGGGTGGAAATTGGCGGCGGCGAGGGATTGCACTATCACTACGGAACCTTGGGCCAACTGGAGCACGGCGTGAACTACGCGGACGCCTATCTGCGAACGATTGGAAAGCAGCCTGCTACCGCCCGCCCGCTCAAGGTTTGGCCGTATGCGAAGGGAAGCCCGGTCAAGCTCTTCATCCTCGCCGGACATCGCAATATGGAAGGCGAGCGTGCCTTCACGCAGGAACTCAAAACGCTGCCGGGCCAAGAGGCGCTGGCGGACGACAACGGCAAGATCGCTTTCAAATACAGCCTCGGTGGCGGCTACAAAACCTCGCATGGCTGGGAGCCGCTCGGCCCTGCCGGCTATTACGACACCTTCGGCCCCGAACTCAGCTTCGGCAGGTCGCTGCAAGGCAAAGTGCCCGGCAATATTGCCATCGCCAAATTCACGCACAGCGGTTCGCAGATGAACGACTGGACGCCGCAGGGCACGGCAGCGAAAGACCGGAACCTTTACCCGCAGTTCATCGCCTTCATCCAGGAATCAATCAGGGAACTCGAAGCCAGAGGTCATCCGGTGGAACTCGCCGGCATCGTGTATCATGTCGGGGAGAACGAAATGTCCTTTGGACCTTACCGGAGCAACGCGGCCAAGTGGCTGCAATCCACGGTCGCCAAAAGCCGCGAGGACCTGGCGCTGCCTGCTCTGAAATGGTTCGTCAGCCAGCAGCAGCCCACCGACGAGAAGGGTCTCAACCGCATTGATGTCACCGCGAATCTGGCCGCTCTCGCCGCCGCAGACCCGGCCTTCATTCACCTCAAGGCCTTCAATCTTCCGCCGCAGAAAGAGAAGCTGGTCATCACCACGGCGGGGATTGTTCAACTGGGGGAATTGCTGGCCGAAGGCTGCCTCGAACACCGGTAATATGAAGTCACTAGACTGGCTCTTTTTCACGGCGTTGCTCGGTCCACCCGGGTGGGTTCACGCTGCTGATGCACCGCGGGAAAAGAGCAGGCCAAACATCGTAACCGGCCTCCGCCTCGGCTGGGCGATGGTGGAGCTGATGGTCAAAACGAAATGAACCAAGCCGTCCCAATGAACCGCACCGTGTTGACGAATCATCCATCTCCGCGCCGACTTTTCACCGGCATCCTGGCCACATTGGTCGTGAGCCTTTCCGTTTCCTCAGCCGCCGACCAGACGGAGTTGGAATCCCTCCGCAGCCGCGCCGGCAGCGGCGATGTCAAAGCCCAGTTGGATCTGGCCATTCGTTACCGCGATGGCAAGGGCGTCGCGAAGGATGGGGCTGAGGCCATGCAGTGGGCGCATCGCGCGGCGGACAAGGGTGACGCGGCGGCGATGGATTTCGTCGGCCACGCCTATCTCCGTGGCGCCGTGGTGAAGCGGAGTCCCGAGGTTGCCTTCGGCTATTTCAAAGCGGCGGCAGAGAGATCGGCACAGGCGGCTTTCAATCTCGGCCAGTGCTACTTCGGCGCGCAGGGCACGGAGCAGGACATCCCGAAGGCGCTCGAATGGTGGAAGAAGGCGGCGGCAAAGGGCCACGGGCGCGCGGCGTCCACGGTGGCGATGGCGCTGCTTTCCGGCGAAGGCGTCGCGCCCGATGCTGCGGAAGCGCGACGGCTGGCCGAGCGGGCGGCGGAGTTGAACGACCCATCCGGCCTCATTGTGCTCGGCGAAATTCAGTTCCAAGCCGGCGAGCTCGACGCGGCAAAAGCGAACTGGACGAAAGCCGCGAAACTCCAGCCCACCGGCGCCACCGGGCATCCGGCACAACCGTCCGACAGCGCTTCCGCCCAGCAGGGGGCCGACCTGTTGAAGCTCATCGCCTGCCGGCAGCGCAAAGGCGAGCCGGGCAAGTTTGCCTTCGTGCAAATGCCGCACATCCATCAGGGCTACAACAACTGCGGCTCCACGGCCTGCGCCACCTTCGCCCGCTTTCAGGGCGCGAAGCTCGGCGGATGGGATTTCAAACGTCTCTGTCCCTCGCCTCTCGGCACCGGCACCGACTGGGGCCATCTCTTGGAGGCCTCGAAGAAGATCGGGCTGAAGTGGAAGCTGGTCACCTTCACGCCGGATGACGCGGGCTTCGACGAAGCCACCGCCATGTTGAAACGTGAACTCGATGCCGGCCGCCCCGTGGTCATTGATTTTAAATACATAGGCCCGCAATACCCTGGCGGCGAAGCCGGCCACACGCTCGCTGTCACCGGCTATCTCGCGGAGGAAAATCTCTACATCCTCTGCAATCCCGCCGTCGCCACGCCCGGCCTCCAGCTTATCACCACCTCGGACCTGAAGAACTTCTGGCGCTCCGACCACTACGGCGAACTCTCGAAAGGCGTGCTCTCCCGGCCAGCCTTCGTCATCGACAAACCGTGATGTCATGAACCACTCCCATAAAGTTTATGACGTCATCGTCGTCGGCGGCGGCCACAACGGATTGGTGGCGGCGAGCTATCTCGCGAAAGCGGGGAAAGTCGTTCTTCTGTTGGAAGCACATGCCGAACTCGGCGGCGCCACCACCAGCGTGAAACCCTTTCCCGAATACGAGGCGCGGCTTTCGCGTTATTCCTATTTGGTATCGCTGCTTCCCGATCAGATCGTGGCTGATCTGGGAATCAACTTCAAAACCCTCGAACGTTCCGTCTCTTCCTACACGCCTTATCACCGGGACGGGCGGGAGGATGGGCTTTCGATTTCGAGTGCGTGGGATGGACCGACGGCGAGCAGCTTCAGACGGCTGACCGGATCGGATTTGGAGGGCAAAGCCTGGCGGGAGTTTTATGGAGAGATTGCCGAGCTGGCCAAACGCTTCGCCCCGACCATGCTCCAGCCCCTCAAGCGTGCGGCTGAGCTCAAATCCGAAATGGGATTGCCTGTGGTGTGGCGCAACCTGATGGAGGTTCCGATTGGCGAGGCCATTCGCAATCGGTTCAGTAACGACCTCGTGCAAGGTGTGGTTCTGACCGACGCGCTGATCGGAACGTTTGTTTCCGCCGATGACCTGCAGGCCAACCGTTGTTTCCTCTATCACCTGATTGGCAACGGCACCGGACAGTGGCGCGTGCCGCAGGGCGGAATGGGCGCTTTGGTCAAGGAGCTGTATCGCATCGCCACGTTGGAGGGTGTGGAGATCAAGCTCCAGTCCAAGGTCGTCGCGCTGGAAAGCGGTCCGGCGGGCGTTCGCATTGAAACGGAGTCCGGCGAAACATACACCGCCAAAGACCTGCTCTTTGCCGCCGCGCCCCAACATCTGGCTCGTTTGCGCGGGCGCGCTGTTCCGGCTTCTCTCGATGGATCCCAGTTGAAAATCAACATGCTCCTGTCGCGCTTGCCGCGCCTCAAGTCAGGCGTGGACCCGCGTCTCGCGTTTGCTGGAACGTTTCATGTGAATGAAAGCTTCTCCCAGTTTGAATCTGCCTACGCCACCGCCTGCAGGGGGGAGATGCCACAGCCGCTGCCGCTGGAGATGTATTGCCACACCCTGACCGACCCCACCATCCTGTCAGCGGATCTGATCGCAAAGGGTTTTCAAACGCTCACCCTGTTTGGACTTCACACCCCCGCGCAGCTCTTCGATGCGAATCCGGAGCGCGCCAAAGCACTGGCCACAGAGCGCGCCATCGCCAGCCTGAATCAATATCTGCTCGACCCCATCGAATCCGTCCTTGCTCCCTGTCGCGATGGCGCGCTGGCGATCGAAGTGAAATCACCTCTCGATCTGGAGAAAGACATTTCCCTGCCGCGCGGAAACATCTTCCATCGAGACTTGGATTTCCCCTTCCTTGACGACGATGCGGACGGAGCAGACCAGCAACTCTGGGGCGCTGAAACCGATGATCCGCATATCTATCTCGCCGGCGCAGGAGCCCGTCGCGGCGGCGGCGTCAGCGGCATCGCCGGCCATAACGCAGCCATGGCGTTGCTGGCCAGGGATTAGTCTTATCCCATGAAACACAAATCCATGAACACCCTCCATGCTGCCAGACGATTCTCACTGCTCGCCACCGTCCTTTTCTCGACGCTGATCTCCTTGAATGGGGCGGAGCCAGCCAAGCCGCTCAAGGTCTTCATCCTCGCGGGCCAATCTAACATGGAGGGCCATGCGAAGATCGAGACTTTCGATTACATCGGCGACGACCCGGCCACCGCGCCGCTGTTGCAGCGGATGCGCGGTGCGGACGGCAAACCGCGGGTGTGCGACGGCGCGTGGATTTCCTATTTCACCGGCAGCGGCGAGGCGAATGGCGAGGGCTTCGGCAA
>CAMCCU010000463.1 GCA_945872975.1 Pedosphaera parvula Ellin514 | reverse complement strand
GCCGTTTCCACGGCGATGGCGGTGAGTTGTCCGGAAAGTTTCACGTCGATCTCGATGCGCGTGCGGTTGGCTTCGAGGAAGACCTGCCAGCCTTCCTGCGGCCGGAGCGTGCGCGTCGTGGCGCGCGGGCGTTCGATCAAATACGGCACTTCCGCACCGGCGGGATCGAGCAGTCGCAAGTCGGCGAGGGAGGCTTGCGCGGCATCGAAGGTCTCGGCGGGCAGCGCGACGCGGACGAGGCCGGGCGCGGTGACCTCGAGGCTTTGGCGGGATGGCCAGTCGTTCAACGGCGCGGCGTTCGCCTGCGCAATTCCGAGGACAGTGAACAGCGCCAGCAAACAACGAACGGAAGTCGCAGAGCGAGCGGCGAGATGGGATGGGATGAATGGCTTCATCATGAAGAGGGAGGCGGAGTTTCCTTTGGCGCAGAGGCGTCGGCCGCGAGAAACTTCTGATAAAGGAACGACGCGAAGATGGCGATCACGGCCACCGCCGCGAGCGCACCGATGCGGTAGAGCTGATTAAGCCGCGAGAGATCGTGGAAGAACAGTTTCAGCAGCGCGACGCTCAACAGCGCCAGGCCGGCGTAGCGCGCGGCCCGCAAGCGCTGCCAGATGCCCGCCACCAGCAGCACAAGCGCGAACAACGCCCAAGCGATGGTGTAAGTCATGTCGCGCGCGAAGTTGCCGGAGAACTTGAAGACGAGCGATGACTCGCCGGCGGTCGTGAAGTAGTCGGCGATCTCCAGGTTCAGCAGGAGGAAGGCGAGGATGAAGCCGAGCGTGTTCAGCAGCATCGGCGCATTGAGCTTCGCAATGCGGTCGCGCGGCGGAGCGAGCAGGCGCGCCGCGATGAAAAGCGCGGCGGTGGTGAGTCCGTAGGCGTAGAGATACCAGTTGAGAATCGGGGTCGCGCTGCGCGGATGGTAGCTGAGCACTTCTGGATTCAACGCGAGCCGGATGAAGGCGACGACGAGCAATCCCACGGCCGCGAGGCGAAGTCCCGGATGCGGCACGCGATGGAAGAGCCAGCACAACGCCGCGCCTTCCAGCGCCCAGGCCACGGTGATCCACTGGCGCTCGAACTGGATCGGAAAGATGAGCGTGATGAAGAAGAGCGCCGCGCCGCCGAACCACGCAAGGACGCCGTTGCGCCGCGCGTGATCCGCTGGAAACCATTTCAGCAGCACGACGACGCAGCCGAGCAACGGCAGCGCGAACGCCATTGGGAGGAGGCCCATCACGTTGTTCGGCCACGCGGCGTTCACCACGCGGTAGATGAGCGAGAAGTGCAGCGGGGCCGACAGTGCAGCCACGGCCCACGGCAAAGTGGATTCGCGACATTGCGCACGGCTGAGGAATGGGAACGCGACGAACAGCGCGGCGAATCCGAGATTCCACAGCAGCGGAATGACCGGAGTCTGGGCGGCATTGAAGTGATGCGTGTGCCAGACCGCTTCGAGCGCCAGCGCGCAGCCCAGACTCGCAGCGGCCAGCGGCAGCACGCGGAAGGTGCGCGCCACGCTCAACAACAGAACGACGAGAGCCAGCGCCAGCGCGAAGACTGCGGAGGGATTCGGCAATGGCATTCGCACGGTGATGAGAATGAGCAGCAGGAACGGCAGGAGCGCGGAGAGCGCGGGGAGTTGGGCGCGCAAGGTCTCCGGGGAAACGCCGGTGAGTCCGAAGCCGGCGAACGCCTTGGCCAGCGGATCTTCTGCGCCACCTTCCGGTGCGCGCGCCAAAAGTTTTCGCATGGCGAAGAGTCCGGCGAAGAGGAAGACCGCAGCCATTCCACCGACGACGATGAGCATGGACGGCAGTTCGACGTTTCCAACCGGAATGCGGAAGATCCACGCCGCGCCGACCAGAACCGTCAGCGCCAGCACCGCAACGATGGACACCAGCGACGCGGTCGCGATGGCGAGTCCGATGGCCAGCAGATCGACGAGCAGGATGACGGGCCAGATCAGGATGGAGACGGCGGTGAGCTTGAAGAGCGGAATGAGGATGAGCAGCAGCGCCAGCGGCGGGAACAAATGTGACCACCAGAGCGGCGAGGCGTTGGGGCGCAGCCGTTGCAGCACGACGGGGAAGACGCTGTGGAGCACGGCGAAGACGAGCACGAGGCCGAGTCCCCAGAAGAGGAGTGCGTCGTTGACGGTTTGCACCGCCCACGCGGCGATGAAGAGATGCGCGAGCGCGCCGCCGAGGAGCTGCAACGGAGCCAGCTTCGGCTCGCGCACCGTGAGCGCGAGCAGGCAGAGGTCTGCGCCGAGCACGAGTGTCCCGAGCAGGCCGGGACGTTGTCCGAGCGATTCGTAGGTGAGAAGGAACAGCGCATACACGAGCGTCAACAGCGCAAGGCCGGCGGCCGCGCCGTGGAACCATTTGTTGGCTTGCTGGCGGCGATGGGCGACTTCGTTGCCGGCGAGAAACAGCGCGTCGAAGCCGAGCAGCACGATCATCGCGGTAACTATCTTGTCCACCGTGAAGAACTTCTCCGACCAGCCGAGTTCCATCCCGACCGTGCCAAGGGCGGCGAGCGCGATGAGGAAATGCCAGCGCTTCGTCAAAGCCACGGCGATCAGTCCGGCATCAAGCAAAGCGATGTAGGCGAAAAGGCCGACAGGGTTGTCCACCCCAGTCGAAAGCAGCACTGGCGTGAGGAAGCCGCCCAACATGCCGAGGATGGCCACGACCATGGCGTCCAGCCGGACGGCGATCGTGAACGCCGTCGCCGTGATCAGCACCATGAGGAGGAAAGTCGGCAGAGGTCCGAAGAACGGAAAGTGATACACCGCACGACAGGCGAACGTGACGGCGTAGAGCACGACGACGCCCGTGGCGCAGAGTGTGTGCGACGTGACGGTGTATTGTCGCTGCTTCAACAGCACGCCGCCCACCATCAAGCCGAGGCCGGTGAGGAAGCCGAGCGCGACCCGGATCTCCGGCGGAACAAGGTCGTGCTCGAAGGAATATTTCAGGAAATAACCGACGGCGAGGAAGAGCGCGAGCCCCCCCAGCCACGCGAAGAGTTTCACGCCCATGAACTGTTCCCAGTCGATCTTCGGCAGCTGCGGTCCGGACGGAACAACGGGGCGGGGCGTGACCACTGGAGGCAAGGGCGGAGGCGCATGCGTCGTCGGTCCTGGAACGTCCTCAGGTTGAGCGGTGAATGCAGCCGAGGGTTCTGACCACGTTGCGTACTGCGGCGGAACCGGCGTCAGAAATTCTGGCAGATCCGTCCGGGCGTTGTCCGTCGTCTCGGGCGGGACAGAGGGTTCGTGGGCGGTCGCTTCTGGCGACGGCGTCGGGGGATGCCGCTCGCGGGTGAGATGGCGCAGTTCAAATTCGAGCGCCGCGACCTTGTGTCGAAGATTCTCGGTGTCGCGAACAGCCCGCCCCGCCCGGATGAACGATGCGATGGGCAAAATGACAACGCCTCCGACCAGCACCAAGACAATCAGAACGATTAAGCCTTCCATGATTCATTTGCAGCCAAGGATATATGGCCGCGTCCGCAGCGTAAGCACCAAGCCGAAGATTCATCAAAGGAAATTCAAGGGCGCGGAAACGTGCTGCAACGCTGCACGCGTCGAAGAATCTGGGAAGCTGGAGACTTGGGGAAAATTGGCGGAAGGGGTGGGATTTGAACCCACGGTTCCAACAAAATAGAAACGTCGATAACGCTGACCTACAAATCAACATGTTACGACATTGGCGTCAGGGAAAACGCTTGACGTCATTCCGTTTTTGATTCTGACTACGCCTCAGAAAAACCAACCATCCCGACCCATGTCGAGCATCTACAAAGACGACCGTTCCCCGTTCTGGACTGCCTGCTTTACGGCCTACGTTGGACAGCAAGCGAAGCAGCTCAAAAAGACCACCGCGACCGAGGAAAAGGAGCTCGCAACTCTCCTCGCTGTGAAGCTGGAAGAAGCCGGGCGCGGTGCCTTAAATGTCGAAAGAATGAAGTCCTTCTTGGCTGAAATTCGTGACCTGCGGACGCAGCGAGCCGCGCGGCGCGCGTTTGACGATGTTCTGCGCATGACGACCGGCACGGGATTGGAGAGCCGCACCGTGCGGAGTTTTGCTGCGGACTGGCTGGCACGGACCAAGGGCGAAGTTGCCCTGTCAACGTGGGGCCGCTACGACGCGACAACGAAGCGTTTCCTCGACGTGCTGGGTGGCAAGGCCGATGGCGACATTGCATCCGTGACTCAAGAGGACATCGCCCGCTTCCGCGACACCGAGGCCAAGCGAGTGAAACCGGCGACAGCCAACATCGCGCTGAAAATCATTCGCATCCTGTTCAAGGCCGCCGAGGCGTCGAGGGTGATTGCGCGGAACGAGGCGAAACACGTTCAACCGCTCAAAAGCCGGGGCAAAGAAGCGTCACGCCGTCCCTTCACTCTTGAGGAACTCAAACTGATTCTCGAAGCCTGCAATGATGAATGGCGCTCGCTCGTGCTGTTCGGCTTCTACAGCGGCGGGCGGCTTGGCGACCTGGGAACTCTGACCTGGGAGAATGTGGACCTAAGCCGAGGCGAGTTACGTTACGAAAGCATCAAGACCGGGCGAAGAGTCATTCTGCCCCTGGCGCAAACGCTGCGGGAGCACG
>CAMCCU010000462.1 GCA_945872975.1 Pedosphaera parvula Ellin514 | reverse complement strand
CGCGGGGATCGCCTTCGAGTGGAAGAACAACACTATCTACATTCCGCTCAATACCATGTGGCTCAAATTCCGCGCCGGTGTCGCCGCACCGTTGATGGCCGGCGCAGGAGCGGCGGCGGGCCTGGATTCCGGGCCTGACCCGCGACTCTCCACTGTCTATTTCAAGGTCAAGGATCTGAGCCAGATGAACGACGCGCTCCAGCAGGTGAGAAATGTGATGATGCACACCCACAAGGGCATCGATGATTTTGCGTTCAACACCCAGGAGAACTGGTCGGAGAATATCGCCACCGCCACCCGCAACGCGCGCCTGAGCGGCGGCATCATCGCCGCGATCAGCCTGCTCGTCGGCGGCGTCGGCATCATGAACATCATGCTCGCCAGCATCACCGAACGCGTTCGCGAGATCGGTGTCCGCAAGGCCATCGGCGCGACCTTCATAGATATCTTCATCCAGATCCTCGTCGAGAGCGTGGTCATCGCCGTGATCGGTGGCGTGGCGGGACTGCTCGCCTCACAGGGATTGGTGAAGCTCCTGACCCTGGTCTCGCCCGCCGACTATACCCCGGTCATCACCGTGGATGCGATGCTGCTGGCCTTCGGTTTCAGCGTCGCCGTCGGCATTCTCGCTGGAATCTTTCCAGGACTGAAGGCCGCCCGACTGCACCCGATTCAGGCGTTGCGGTATGAGTAATCGTTCACTTTTAATCCGCATCGTGGCCGTGAAACGAATCACCACCACGATCGTTACCCACTCCAAAGGCGACGCGCCGTTGTCGGGCTGGTTTTGGATCCCGGAGAACGCTGGCGCACACGTCATGGCAAAGGGTCGCCCGGTTGAGCCAGCTCTCCAGCCCATGTCGCCCTCAGGAATGAATCGTCGCAGTCTGCACTTCGAGTTGGCTGTCGGGCCGGAACTGTGGATCGAACACGAGGAACCCCGATTGCGTCGGACAGTGGCTCTAAGTCCAGCAGAGAACCATACCGCCTCAGATTTAACGAAAATGAGAATGACGACATATACGAAACTCGCCGCAACGGTGATGTCAGTTCTGGCCATCGTGACGACAGCCCATGCAGCGGAACGAACGCTGGATCGCCTGGTTATTTCCGTGAATCCCAGGGTGCTCAAGTCCGCGACCCAGCCAAACGACTTCGGGACACTCACCCTCAAGGCCATCGACTCCAACGGTGACGAGCACATTCTGCCGATTTCCGATGCCGTGATCACGGTCAAGACCAAGGACGCCAGCGGAGGTGTCACCGTGGCTGTCGTCGAGAACGGAAAGGTCATCCCAAAGGAAGGGGGCGTCGCCAGTATTGAGGCCGTGGTCAAAAGGGATGGTCGGGAATTCAAGGCGGCCACCGACGTGGTCGTGACGCCGTTCTACCGCGACTATCACCAGACCCTGGTTTTAAAGCTTTTCCTCGGCATGGAAGGCGAGCCGGTGGAGCGTCTGGCCAATGATCCCACCTTTCGCAAAGGGCACGAAGTTTTTTGCACTTTCGAGGAGGCGCTCGAGGTCATCCGGAAGACCGACAACCTGACGCGCGGAATCCCCAAGATCATTTATCTGGTCGGCTGGCAGAAAGGCGGGCACGACCATGGTTACCCAGCATGGTCGGAGGTGAATCCCAGATTGAAGCGCAAACAAGATGCGACCGCGCTAGATAGTTTGCGCTGGCTCATTCGCGAAGGCCGGAAGTTCAACACGACCGTAAGCCTGCATCTCAACATGGTGGACGCCTACCAGCAGAGTCCATTGTGGGATGAGTATGTCGCCAAGGACTGTTTCGCCAAAGATGAAGGCGGAAAGCTGTTGGTTGCCGGCATCCAGGTGAAAGGCGAAGACATGTATAACGTGGTCTATCCCAAAGAATGGGAAGCCGGTCTGGCGCAGCGGCGCATTGATGCACTGATCAAGATGATTCCCGAATTGAAGGCGGGACACACCATTCACATCGATGTGTTCATTGCCAACCGCGATGGCGGCAAGCCGATCAGCCCCTGGCACGCGAAGCCCGAGAATGGCGGATTGACCCCGGAAAAATACGTCGAGACGCAACGGAAGATTTTCCATTACTGGCGTGACCGAGGTTTCGATGTCTCGGGTGAGGGAACGGGTTGGGCGCATCCGCCCGGAGAACACTTCGTTGGATTGCAGCCGATGTCGTGGTGGTATTCCTGGAATCCGATGAAGATCCCGGAATGTTTGGGCGCGCGGGGTCGTACGGATCGCGGAGGTGATGGCGACTTCCGCTTCGGCTCGAGCATGCACGGCGAGGAAATCTGGAAGGAAGACAAGGATACCATGCCGGGATTTCTCGGGATGTTCTGTCGTACAACGCTACCATGGTACTATCTGGGTAAGTTTCAGCGAGTGAAGTTCGAAAATGACGCGTTGTTCTACACCGATGGAGTGGTCGCCCGGAACGAATCTGGCAAACGCATCATCCGCAAAGGCGACTTCATCCTCCGCGAGGACGACAATCTCTTCGTTCCCGCGCTGTGGACCGAGAACAAGGAGCTCATCGCCTACAGCAGAGACGGCTATGCGTCCAAGTCGTGGCAGTTGCCGAATGACTGGGGCAACGTCAAGAGTGTTGATGTTTACCGGATCACTCTGGATGGCTGCGTGCCGCTGAAGAAGGATGTTCGGGTCACAGGCAGCAAACTGAGTTTGTCGGTAGGAAAAGACGAGGCGGTTTCCGTTGTGCCGGCTGGGCAAAAACCATCAGGAGAATCAATATGATTTCAAATTTGTCGCCTTTTCTTGCGTCTGTCGCCGGTGTTCTGGTCCTTGCACTGAATGCTTCTGCCTCGGAGGTTCTTGATCCCACAAAACCTGACCGCGGCAATGACGAATGGCGCATGCGTCACGCCGAGCGGGTGGCTGACGTTAGAAGTCACGCTGACAAGCTGGATGTGCTTTTCATTGGTGATTCCATCACCGGCGGCTGGCTTAACATCGGCAAGGCGGTTTGGGAGAAGGAGTTTGTTCCCCTTCATGCCGTCAACATCGGCATTGCCGGCAGTCAGACCTCGCACATTCTCTGGCAGTTCGAGAATGGCGCCATCGACGGGATCCGTCCGCGCGTGGCTGTATTGATGATCGGGGTGAACAACGTCGTGGCATCGCCCTCGCAGTCGGCCCAGGACATTGCGCGAGGCATCTCCGCCATCGTCGCGCGGCTGCGCGAGAAGCTCCCGAACACACAGATCCTGCTGCTCGGCACATTTCCCAAGGACCGGGCGCCCAACACGCCGGATCGCCGCAAGATTCGGGAGCTGAATTCCAGCATCGCCAATCTCAACGATGGCAAGTGGATTCGCTTTCTCGATATCGGTGGCCAGTTCCTCGACAAGGACGGCAACCTGAATGCGGACGTCTCGCCCGATGGTGTGCATCTGACGGAAGCTGGTTATCAGAAGTGGGCAAAGGCTATCATCGTGAAGCTGTGATACTGGACGATAGACTGACTGCTTTTGCAGTAAAGCTGCCTATCAATAAAGGAGACACACAATGCAAGACTTGAATCGGCGCGACTTTCTGGGAGCCGGCCTTGGAGCGATCATTGGAGTGCCGGCGCGAGGGCATCGACTGGCTGCGGCGGCATCAGCGCGAGACGCTGTGCCTTGATGCGGAGATTCTCGAACTGTTGGAACACGAATGGCAGTCCCAGGCACAGCAACTCGCGCTCGATTGGTTCAACGAACACCTCAAGAAATGAAGACTGCGGTGGCCCGACCGAGCCACGGCACGGCGAAGGCCCTTGCGGCAACGACACCGGTCATGGCACGTAGCCCGAGCCGCAGCCCAGTTTCCGCGTCACCCGTTCAGTCGGCCACGGCATGGCCCTGAATCGCTGCGTCTGAACCCTTGCCCCGCGAAAGCGGAATGCTCCGGCATGGGCTCGGCGCACTTGGAATCGCAATATGTGGTCAGGATAACGCCTGACCGCGCGTTACACTTTGGAACGATGCTTTCGGAACCGGACATCTTGCAGACCCTGATGAAGTGGCGCACGCGCGTCTCGGCGGCGGCTTGGGTCGTGGTGCGAGACGCGCATGCGGCGGAGGATATTTTCCAGAACGTCGCGCTCAAGGCGATGACGCGGGAGGTGAGCTTCGAGAACGAGGCGGCGCTCATGTCCTGGGCTTTCATCACAGCGCGCCGCGAGGGCATCGACTGGCTGCGACGACATCAGCGCGAGACGCTGTGCCTCGAAGCGGACATTCTCGAACTGTTGGAACACGAGTGGCAGTCCGAGGCGGCGCATCCCGCGGGCGCGAAGGTCGAGGCGTTGCAGGATTGTCTGGCGGCGGCACCTGAGTCCGCCCGGCGTCTGCTCAAGCTGCGCTACTTCGACGGCTACAGTTGCGAGGAAGTGGCGGAGCAGATGGGCCTCGGGCTTAATGCGATTTACAAGCGCATCTCCCGCCTGCACGAGAGCTTGAAGGACTGCATCGAGAAAAAACTGAGCAACGCCGGGGCGACTGGAGGACCGCTTCCATGAACTCGAACGATTCCCGGCGCGAGCTCCTCTTGCGCTACCTCGACGGTCGCGTCACTCCCGAGGAGCGTCTGCGAGTCGCTGAATTATTGCGCTCCGATGCGTCGGCGCGCGAG
>CAMCCU010000461.1 GCA_945872975.1 Pedosphaera parvula Ellin514 | reverse complement strand
TTCTCTCGCAAGCAACTCGCTGAAACTGTTCGTGTGTGCAGCTTCTGCGTCCATCTTACTACCAATTGACTCGCTCTTTTGCAATCTTGATTTTCGACGATTGGCTATTCAGCGCAACCAGATTGTCTCACCTTTTTTTGGCGGCTAATGGCTCTAGTCGGTCATGATTTCTCTCGGTGAAAAACAAGCGCCAGCAATTCTTTATCGATTTAGTTTCCTGAAAATCTCATCCGGTCCATGCTCTCTCAGACGCGCCGTGACGTTAACATTGTGACTGTATGAGTCAAGGCAATGGCCGGACGTTTCTGGGCGGCAAAATACAATTCTACACGCTGGTATTTCTACGTAGGGTACCGAGCGTTCGGAGAATCAGGCGAAGATGCAGGAGTCCACCGCAGGACTTATCAAATCCGGCCTTCGTCTGCATCAATGAAATCGATAAAGGTCGTGATCTCAGAGCGGTGCGACAGCCCAGCTTGTTCCTTCCTCTGAATCAGTCGTGAGGTCATTGCCTGATCTTCCTCTTTTGGATAGTCGAGCATGGAGGTTACATGGGATCGCTTGGCGTCTGAAGACGCTTGGATATTGCTGGCCACCCAATCGGCTATCTGCCCATCGCAAAGAGAGACCCGGACTACTTCGATGAAACTCTCATGATTGAGACCGGCGGCTTTCAACCAAGCACCGTCGAATCCCTTTCCGAAGTTCGGCTGGTAATCCGCGTGAAGTTTACCTGCGAGATGGAGCCGAATCTTGTCGATGTAGCGCGGGAGATGCATCCACCCGCACATTGTTTCTCTCGGGCTTCGTGGATAAATGATGTCGCTCATTGACGGGATAGTCTCGATTGAGATTCTGATCGGCAACTTCAAACTCTCAAATTGCATTGTCGGTTCGGTGCGATTCAATGTCGGGTATGAGTTCTTCAGCGCGACAATTCGATTTTGACGTAGCCATCATCGGTGGCGGCAGCGGGGGTTACGCGGCGGCTCGAACTTCCGCGAGCCAGGGGCTGCGAACCGTCGTCATCGAAGGCGGAACTGAAGTGGGTGGCCTATGTATTCTTCGCGGTTGCATGCCGACCAAGGCGTTGTTGTATGCGGCTGAAGTTCGGCACCTCGCGAAATCCAGCGGCCTTTGGGGGATGCGGCCATTCTCAGTTCCGTTTGATTGGGCAAGTGTCATGGCGAGGAAGGATGCAGTGATCAAGGATTTCGCTAGTTATCGCGCCGACCAGCTTTCCAGAGGAAAGTTCGAGTTCATCCGCTCGACTGCCCGCTTCGTCAATCCTCACACTGTGGCGCTGGAGAACGGACAATGCGTAACTGCTAAAAACTTCGTGGTCAGCACTGGCTCGAACGTTGGCTCATCGCCCATCCCTCAGTTGAGCGAGACTGGCTATCTGACCAGTGACGATGCGCTTCACCTTCGGGAGTTGCCGAAATCACTCATCATTCTGGGCGGCGGCGCGATTGCCGTCGAGTTTGCTCAACTCTTTGCTCGCTTCGACGTGGAGGTCACCCTCATCCAGCGGAGTGAACAACTGTTGAAGGACTTCGACGTCGATGCGGCAGCAGCGATCGAAGCGACGTTTCGTCGGGAAGGCATCAAGGTCTATACGAACACTCAACTTGTCGATGCCCGTCGGGAGTCGAACCAGAAAGCCATCTCCTTCCTGCACGACGGTCGGAAGATCGACGTGGTGGCTGATGAAATTCTCTTCGCGTTGGGGCGAACGCCGAACACCCGGTTGCTGCAAGTCGAGAGGGCGGGGGTTCTGACCGACAACGATCGCATCATCACCAATGACCGGATGCAAACCAGCGCTCCGCACATTTACGCAGCGGGCGACTGCACCGGGCCTCACGAGATCGTTCACATCGCGATCCAGCAAGGCGAGATTGCCGCCCACAATATCGCCAAGCCCGCCGCGCCGCGCACCATCGACTACCGTCTGCTGGTCAGCGTGGTTTTTACTGATCCGCAGGTCGCGTCGGTCGGCCTCAGCGAGAAGTCAGCGAAGTCGTCGAAGGTTCCCTATCTCGCTGCGAGCTACCCATTCAACGACCACGGCAAATCCATCATCATGGGAGTCCGCGAAGGGTTCGTGAAACTTCTGGCTGATCCAAAGACCGGAGAGATCATTGGTGGCGCTTGTATCGGGCCTGGTGGCGGGGATCTCATCCACGAGATTGTCGTGGCGATGGCGAAACGAATGACCGTCCATGAGCTGGCAGCCGTTCCACATTACCATCCGACTCTCGCCGAAATCTGGACCTATCCTGCCGAAGAGCTGGCGGACCAGATTCCTAAACTCTAGCTCCGGTCATCCCACCTTCCGCAGTTTGGTGATTCGTCCGGTGTGAACCCACTCGGCGACGAAGATATTGCCCGCTGGATCAAAGCACGCGTCATGCGGATGCAGGAATTTGCCTGAGACCCACTCCTCACCTGTCGTGCTGCCGCGCATCTTCATTCCGTCCTTCAACACCTGCTCGCGCCACGCCGGATCTTCGCCGAGATGCGTGATCACCTTGTCGTCCTTGCCCAACAGCGTAATGCGAGCGCTCAGGTCGGGAACCAGCATCACGTCCTTGTGCGTGTCGAGGTTGGCCGGGAGGATGAAGCCATCCAGCGTCTTGAGGTGCTTTCCTTCGAGCGTGAACCACTGAAGCCGTTTGTTCGCGCGATCCGCGACGACCACTGACACGTCGCGACCGGGACGGTTGTCGATCCAGACTCCATGCGGCGTATTGAACTGGCCATCGCCCTTGCCGGGTTCGCCGAAGGCTGATTTCCAGTTCCCATCCTTGTCATAGCGATGGATGCGGAAAGAGCCGTAGCCGTCCGCTAGATAGAAGCTGCCGTCTGGCAGGAAGGCGTAGTTCGTAGGCATGAACGCGTCGCGCCCCCAGCGCTTCGCGGGCTTGGTATCCTCGTTCGCGGGATACAGTTTTGAATCCATCGGAGCGCGCTTCTCCCACACCATTTCGCCCTTGAGCGTGAGCTTCGCGAAGTTCTTCAACTGCTGGTAGCCTGTGACGTAGAGGAACTGTTCCTTGCCTTCCGTGATGACCTCCAGCCCATGACCGCCGCCTTGGAACTGATTGCCAAACGCGCGCACAAATTTGCCCTTCGCATCGAACACAAAGATGGACGGATGGTCCTTTAGATTCTCTCGTCCTTCGTGGATGACGTAGAGCAAACCCTCGCGGTCCACCGCCACATTGTGCGTGGTCTGCCACGAATACTTGTCCGGCAGTTGCGCCCAGTTGTGCAGCACTTCGTAGCGATGCTCGCCTTCGCCGATGACGAGTTGTTTCTCGGATTTTTGCGCGGTCAATACTCGTGGCGCGGCGATGGCAGCGAGGGCGGTGGTGGCGATGAAACGACGGCGGGAGATGGTAGATGAAGGCTTCATAGGCAGTGTCATGGCAACTGGTTTACAAGCGATTGAGAACGCCGCGACTGTAGAGAGCCTGGTTGATTGCGCAACCCTGACGTTTTAGCGGATTGCAAATCCGCTCGCCGGCGGCAGCCCAACTCCTGCCGCATGGAGCCGGATTAGCCTTGAGTCAAAACGGGGCAAGCCGTCGGAAGGAGCCGGTCACGATGGAGGCAATCCACCAGCTTCAATCCTCCTCCTCCCGCTCCACATCCCGGCTGTCCTCAAAATAATGCGCCTTCGTATGCTGGCCGCGCCGGGCCCGCTTCTCTAGGATCATCTGTCGCTTCCGGCGGTTGCGACGCAGCTTTTCGATCTCCTCGTCCAGCTTGAGAAACCCGGCGAACCGCCCGGCCTCGAGCTTCCCGGCCGCCATCGCCGCGCGGATGGCGCATCCCGCGTCCGTGCCGTGCTTGCAATCATGGAAGCGACACAGACCCGCCAGCGCATCGATGTCCGCGAAGCGTTCGCGCAACGTTTTCTCATCCGTCCACATGTGGACCTCGCGGATGCCGGGATTGTCGATGAGCATCCCGCCCTCGGGCAGCAGCATCAGCTCGCGGGCGGTCGTGGTGTGCCGGCCCTTTCCGGTGAGCGCGTTCACCTCCACCGTCCATTGGTAATCGCCGCCGAGGAGCTGGTTGATCACGGAGGATTTTCCCACGCCGCTGGAGCCGAGCATCGCCATCGTCACGCCGCGCTGGAGATACTGCTTGAGCACCTGCACGCTCGTCCCGTGTTCCGCGCTGGTGATGTGGACATCCGCCTCCGGGTTCAATCCACGGATCGCTGCGGCTGCCTTCTGGTTTTGTTCGTCCGCGAAGAGATCGGATTTGTTCACCAACACCACCGCCTTCGCACGGCTGCGTCCGATGATGGCGAAGAAGCGCTCCATCCGCCGGAGATTGAAGTCCGAGCCGGCATCCGTCAGCACCACGGCGACGTTCACGTTCGCGGCGATGACCTGTTCCTCGGTGCTCTTGCCCGGCATCTTGCGCGAGAGACAGCTCTGCCGCGTGAGCCGCGCGCGAATCACGGGCTCGCCGTCCTGCTCCGCGACCGCCAGCGCCACCCAATCGCCGACCGCTGGCAGGTCCGCATCGGTTTCCGCGTCGTGATAAACCTTGCCGCCGAGGACGACATCGCGCTCGTCCCCGCCTTCGATCATCGCGCCGTAGGAGATCTTGTT
>CAMCCU010000460.1 GCA_945872975.1 Pedosphaera parvula Ellin514 | reverse complement strand
TGTTCCCGGCGTGGTTCGGTTCGCCGGCTTCCTTGGTCGCGGTGGCGTTGTTGTTGCCACCGACACTGCCGGCATTGCCGTTGACGACCTGGCAGTTGGCGAAATGGTTGTTCCCCAAGCCCAGCGTCCAGTTCAACACCACGTTGCCGGCGGTGCCATTGAATCCGTCCACGGCGATGCGATACGTGGTCCCTCCCACGGCAAAGAAGCTGACGAGGCTGGTCAACCCGTCGAAATCGTCGTTGCCCGCCACTTCGGTCAACCCGCCCAAGGTGTCGCCGGTGTAAACGCCGAGCAGCGTGTCGAAGGTGCTGCCGAAAGTTTCAAAAGCCACTGGGCCGCTGGAGGGGGCGGTCCAGCAGAACCAGATGGAACGTCCTCCAGGATTTTCGGCATGGCCTGGCTCGCCCGGCTCTTTCGTCGCACCGGCGTTGACGCGGTTCACGCTGCCGCCACTGCCCGTGAGCGTCTCGCAATTCGCGAATGAATCGTTCGGTGGCGAGAGCACCCAGTTGAGCGTTACTTCGCCGGTCGCCGCATTGAAACCATCCACCGCGATCCGATAAGTTGTGCCGCTCGCCGCGTTAAACGTGACGCGGCTTTGCCGGACCTCGGCGGACAGGTCGTTGTTGCTGGCGATGGGAGTGAGCGCGTTGACGCTGCCTCCGGCATAAACTGCGAGAAGCGTGTCGAAGGGGGAGCCCATGGTGTCAATCGTCACCGGTCCGCCGAAGGGGGCGGTCCAGCAATACCAGACCGATCGGCCGCCCGCGTTGCCCGCGTGGTTCGGTTCGCCGGCCTCCTTGGTCGCGCCGACATTCAGGCCATTGATGGTTCCAAAATTGCCGCCGATGCCCTGGCAGTTCGCAAAGAGATCATTGAAGCCGCTGGTGACGGTGAACGTGCCTGCGCTTGTCGTCGTCCCGCCCGGAGTGACCACCGAGATGGGGCCGCTGGCTGCGCCTGCCGGGACGGTGGCGGTGAGTCGGCCCGCTGCGTTCGCGACGAATCCCGCCGTGACGCCGTTGAAGCGCACCACGGTCGCTCCTCCGAGGTTCGCGCCGTTGATAATCACGCTGGCACCGGGGGTACCGCTGACGGGAGCAAAGCTGAGGATGGACGGTGGATCGGGGCTGAGGGACCAATTGAGAACGATGCTGCCCGCCATGCCGTTGAAGCCATCCACCGCGATTTGATACACCGTGCCGGCGAGAACGGTAAACGCGACCTGACTTTGCACCGTGTTGCCGCCGAAGATGTCGTCATTGGCTGCCACCAGCGTCAGCCCGTTCATGCTTTCGCCGGTGTAAACCGCCAGCAACGTATCGAAATTGCTGCCCAGTGTGTCGATGGTCACGGGTCCGCTTGATGGCGCGGTCCAGCAATACCAGATGGATGCGCCGCCCCTGTTCCCGGCATGGAACGGTTCGCCCGGCTCCCTCGACGCGCCGACGCTGCCGCCGGAGATGTTTCCCGAGGTGCCTGTGATCGTCTGGCAACTGGCAAACTGATCCCCGGGCAGCGGCAGCAGCCAGTTGAGCCTCACATCACCTGAAGCGCCGTTGAACCCGTCCACGGCTATGCGATATGTCGTGCCCGAGACGGCGTCGAAGCTCACGCGGCTTTGAAGATTCCCGGCTGCGATGTCGCCATTGGCGGCGATCAAGGTCAGCGCGTTCACGCTCCCGCCGGTGTACACCGCGAGCAGGGTGTCGAACCCGCTGCCCGCCGTGTCCATCGTGACCGTGCCGCTGGCCGGTGCAGTCCAGCAGTACCAAATGGATCGACCTCCAGCGTTGCCGGCGTGATTCGGCTCGCCCGCCTGCTTGGTGGCACCGTCACTGTCACCGGTGACGCTGCCTGACCGGCCGCTGATCGTCTGGCATCCGGCCAGATTGTCGTTGGTCGGCGCGCTGCTGAGGACGATGAACGATGCGGCGCTGCCGGCGGTGCCGCCAGAGGTCGTTACGGTAATTGGGCCAGTCGTCGCAACTGCTGGAACGGTGGCGGTAATCTGCGTCGCGGAAACCGCACTGAACGTGGCGCTCGCGCCGTTGAACTTTACCCCTGTGGCGCCGTTGAAGTTTTGGCCCGTGATGGTCACCGTGCTTCCGATGATTCCGCTGCCTGGATTGAAGCTGGTAATCGCCGGTGCCGGCGCGGAGGAAATGGAATAGGTAAAGGACATGCTGGCTCCCGGGGCGCTGATTCCGGAAATCCGGTTGTCGGTGGCCACGCTGGCGCCATTCTGGTAGGAGTGTGTGTTTGGCGTGGTGTCCGGCCCGATCACCGTGGCTCCGCCGGCGCGAAACAGGTCGCCGCCATCGCCGCGATTGACGTTGCGTTCGAGGTCGTAACGGCCGTCGGCTGGCAGGAGCGCGATCTTGAAATGCTTGTTGTTGCCTGGCCACCCCGTCTGCCCAGGATAACCTTCCTCCTTGTTGTCCCTCTTGTTGTCGTCCACATGCCAGATCGCCAGACCGCCTCCCTGAGGCATGACGTTCTCGAAGCCAAACGCCTGGCGGTTTTCGATGAGCAGATATTCGCCGCTCGGATAGCCTGCATTGATGCGGAACGCAGTCGGGTCCGTCTCGACTCGCGGAGCAATGTAAGCGCCCGGCCCAATGACCGTCGGCGTTATCCACCCCAAATAAATCTTGCACCAGGCGCTGAGATGCGGCGGGTGCAACTGGGTGCCATCGAAACCCCACGAGTTGGCCATCAGGCAATAGGAGCCGATGCCGCCGCTGCTCCCGTCGGTGTCGTAGAGATCGGGCAGCCCAAAGAAGTGCCCGGTCTCGTGACAAATGACGCCGATGCGGACGATGCCGTTGCCGCTCGTTCCCCACAGGGCCGGCTCCGTGTGGTAGTCATAGACATTGACGTTGCCGCCGCTGCCATTCCGGTCTGCGCTTGTCCACCGCCCGCCCGGTGCCTGCCAGAGCGACCAGCGATGAGACCACATCCAGTTCCCGCCACCGCTGCCCGTCTCTGCACCATAGCCGGAGTGGATGATCGTGATGGCGTCCACGAAGCCGTCGTTGTCCGTGTCGAAGTCGCCGAAGTTCACGAGCGCATCAGCCAAATCGAGCGCGTCACGCACCATGCCCTGGCCGTTGTTCGGAAAATCACCCTGCCGGCCGCTGGAGCCGTTGCCATAAAATGCTTCTGTGTGCGGCAGCGTCACCCACGCGATGACCGTGCTGTTCAGGGTCATCGTTCCATAGGAGGCTTCGTGGAAATAGTCCTTCACGCTGCCGGTCGGAGCCAGCACCGGGTCGCCGCCCACGCGGTTGAACAACACATCGTAGTCGGCCCGGTCTCTCGTATGCGTGCCAAAGACGTGGTCGCTGAACCGGCACAACACCACGAGATTCTTCACCGAACCACGCGCCGGGACGCCTAAAGGTGGTTCCCCTGCGGCTGCTGCCAGGATTAACGGTTCGGCCCGGGGCGATGGCTTGATCCCTTTGGCCAGTCCGGCGGCCTGAGGGTCGCCTGAGCCCACAGCCAGGGCGGTGGGCACCGGTTGACCCTGGGCGTCGAGTATTGCGTAAACGTATCGGCCTGAGTCGAGCATCACCAGGAAACCCTCCAGGTCTTCAAACCAATGGAGCTGCTCATCGCCTCGGATGCGAAGGACGATTTTGGTGCCGTCCGGTTGAGTCTGTTCAATTGGAAGCGGGTTGGCGGTGACTGCATCACAGGATTCGGGGCGAACCATCCCGCCCAACATCATCGCGACCAGGAGAGAACTGAAAGCCAGGCTTCGCCGCCGCCCCATCGGTAAACAGCGCCGCGCAAAGAATCCGAAGGCTGAAACAGCGGCTGACGAGACCGCACTGGAACGTTCGTCAGGATTGAAATTTAAAAAGTACATCGAGTCTCCTTGAGTTCATGTGATTGGTATGACTGATACCATAAAAAAGGCTCCCAAAGCAATCCAGAACTGGCCCGCCGCGACTTTCCGGACAGCAGGTCTAATGCATGCGGTTGTTAAAAATCTGTGGCGTTCCTCTTCGTCGCCGTGTAATCAACAATCCGTTACTGTGAACGCAATGGATCACTCAGGCTCGTTATCTTTACAACGTGGTCTCGCCCCGCACGGGAGATTTCGATGACGGCATTTCCGTGGCTAAGTCTCCTCATCCTGACGCCTTTCGTGGGCGCAGCAGTGATTGCCGGCCTTGATCCAAAGCATCGTTCGCTCGCGCGTGGGCTTGGCCTGTTCTTCAACGCGCTCGCGCTCGGGTTGGTAGCGCTGCTGTGGTCGAACTTCAACCCCGCTTCCGGCGAGCTTCAGTTCGTCGAACGCTACGAATGGATTCCATCCGTTGGCGTTCAATACTTCCTCGGCATCGACGGCATGAGCTTGCTGATGGTGCTCCTTACTGCGCTCATCGTCCCGTTTGGGCTGCTGGCATCGTGGCGCGTGGAGGACAATACCCGCGCCTTCGTTTCACTGCTCCTCTTCCTGCAAGCCGGCTTGTTCGGCGCGTTCACGGCGTTGAACTTCATCCATTGGTTTGCCTTCTACGAACTCACGCTCGTGCCCGCGTATTTCCTCATCAAGCTTTGGGGCGGCCCGCAACGGTCGGCGGCGGCGAATCAGTTCTTCATCTACACGATGGTTGGCAGCGTGGC
>CAMCCU010000459.1 GCA_945872975.1 Pedosphaera parvula Ellin514 | reverse complement strand
ATCACGCTCGCCAAGTTCAAATCCAACCTCGATTACCAGCGCGAACTCCAGCGCCGCGCCCACGCGCTCGCGACGATTCCCGAGCTGTTCGCGCGAAACGTGGAGACCTTCGAGCGCAGTTGGTACGGTCCGCATGAAGTGACGCTGGAGCTGCTGAACGATTTCGCCGCCAACACCGAACGGCTGAGGGCCGGCGCATGAAGAAGACGTCCCTCCTCTTTTTCCTCCTCGCGTTCGCGGGCTTCGCCGCCGGCCTGGTGCATCTCTTCCATCTCCGTTTCGAAAGCGGCGACAACTATCCGCCTTACTCCTCGCTCCGCGCCGATCCGCTCGGCACCAAGGCGCTCTTTGAAAGTCTCGAACCGCTCGTCGAGACGCGGCGACATGTCCGTTCGCTCGCCAAGCTCTCGGATGGCCGCGACACCACGCTGCTGTGGCTCGGCGCTGAACCGCATTCCCTCCGCTTTGCTCCCGAAGACTTCCAACGCATCGAGACCTTCGTGCGCAGCGGAGGCCGCGTCGTCATCAGCCTGGTTCCCGTGCAGGACTCGCCGCGTGGCAATCGCTTCGCGACCGGGCCACCCGTCACGAAACGGCCTCTGCGGATGACTACCAACGCCCCGCCCCTGCGTCCGGGCGAAGAATTCGCCGACTCGCAAACCATCTCCATCCGCGACCGCTGGAACCTCGCCATCGACCACGCTTCGCTGACCCGGACGCCCGTAGGTAAAATGATTCCCGAACTCGCCGCGCTTCGAGCCGACGGTGAATCGAGACTCCTGCCCAAGAGCATTCCGGTCCATACCGCTGCGCATTTCGCGAACTCGGATTCCAACTGGCGAACCCTCTACGCCCGCGTCGCCGGGACGAACTCCTATCCCGTACTTATCGAGCGAACGATGGGGCGCGGCCGCATCGTGATGTGCGCGGATTCGTTTCACTTCAGCAATGAGGCGTTGCGCAGCGAGCGCGAGCCGGGACTGTTGTCATGGCTCGTCGGCTCGTCCCGTGAAGTCGTCTTCGATGAGACGCATCTCGGCGTTTCCCATGAACCGGGCGTCGCCGCGCTGGCGCGCGAGTATCGGCTCGGCGGCATCTTCATCGCGCTGCTGATGCTCGCCGGACTCTTCATCTGGCGGAACTCCGCGAGCTTCATGCCGCCCTACGACGAGCAACTCGCCCTAGAACGCGGCGAACTCGTCGAAGGCAAGGACTCCACGAGCGGCTTCATCAATCTGCTGAAGCGGAACATCCCGCCCGGCGACCTGATGAAAGTCTGCCTCGAACAATGGAATACGCACGGCGCGAATGCCCGCAAGCCATCCGCCGCCAAGCTGGACGCGATGCAGAAGCTCATCGACGCCGAGAACGCCGTGGAGCCGAGGGAACGCAATCCCGTCCAGATGTACCGCAGCTTTTGTGAAATCCTAAAACGACGAACCTGACATGAGCACCGATCACCTAAAATCCACCCTCGCCGCCGCGCGCGCTGAAGTCGCGAAAGTCATCATCGGCCAGGCCGACGTGGTGGACAAATGCCTCATCGCCATCATCACCGGACAGCACGCGCTCATCGAAGGCGTGCCCGGCGTCGCGAAGACGCTGCTCGTCCGCACGCTCGCGCATGTGCTTGGCTGCGGCTTCGCGCGCATCCAGTTCACGCCGGACCTCATGCCCGCCGACATCACCGGCACGAGCATCTTCAACCTTCAGAAGAACGAGTTCACGCTGGTCAAAGGTCCGATCTTCACGTCCTTCCTGCTCGCCGACGAAATCAACCGCGCTCCCGCCAAGACTCAGTCCGCGCTGCTGCAGGCGATGCAGGAACGCGTCGTGACCATCGACCGCGAGACCCATGCGCTGCCGCCGAACTTCGCGGTCTTCGCCACGCAGAACCCCATCGAATACGAAGGCACCTATCCGCTGCCTGAAGCGCAGAAAGATCGCTTCATGCTCAAGATCACCATGAGCGCACCCGGTCGCGACGAAGAGTTCACCCTCGCCCAGCGCACGCTCGGCAAGGAGTCGCCCGAAGCCACGCTGAACGGCGGTGGCGTTCAGGCGGTGATGAAAGCCGAGGATCTCCAGTTGCTCCGCGACCAGCTCATCCACATCACGGTGCGCGAGGAGCTCACGGGCTACGCCGTGGATCTCGTTCGCGCCACGCGCACGCACGAGAGCGTCCTTGTCGGAGCCGGCCCGCGCGCGACGCAATCGCTGCTCCTCGCCGCGCGCGCCTACGCCGCGCTGGCCATGCGCGACTTCGTGACGCCAGACGACATCAAGGCGATGGCCGTGCCCGTGCTCGAACATCGCCTCATCCTCCGGCCCGAGTTCGAGATCGAAGGGCTGTCGATCGGCGAAGTGATCCAGACGATTCTTCAACAAGTCGCGGTGCCGAGGTGAAGCAGCTCCCAAAGCCTGAATGAAGCAGAAGCGTTACAAGTGGATTGCTGTGGTCGCCATCGTGGTTGCTGTCGTTGGCGGCTGGACGGTGTGGCAACGGAACAGCCAGCCACGGTATGAAGGCAAGACAGTCCGGCAGTGGATCGCGACCATTGACGACCCTTTCAACGTTGAGACAAACCGGCGGATTCAACTGATGATGGACGCGCTTGGTACAAACGCGATTCCACCTCTGCTGGATATCATTGACCAGGACGCCAGGCTGTTGACGCGCCTCTATCTCGAAACCACGTACGCCAAATCGATGCCCGGCAGCGTCAAGACCTTCGCACAGAATCAACTTACCAAAGAGATGAAGCCCCGCCTTGCTGCCGCGATGGTAATCCCGCTGGCACGGAGCAATGCGACCCTAGCCATCCCAAACCTCAAGAACATTGCCAGCAATACGAACAATGCCTTCGGTTGGGTATATGCGGTGCATGCGCTGGTACGAATTGGCAGACCAGCCGTTCCTGCTTTGAATCGGTTGCTGACGAACGGACCGAGTCACATAAACGCTTTTGTCAGCGGCTTCGCTCGGCAGGAATGGCGGCAACGGCTCCGGCGAGGTGATCTGGCTCGGCGAGAAGAAGCGGCTCTGGCGTTGATTGATTTCAACGCCGCCGATTACGAAGTTATCCCGGTCCTCGATGACATGTGCGGATCTCGTGACCCAGCGAGGCGGGAGGCGGCTTTGAAGGGATTGACCAAACTGGTGCCTGAGTTTGTTACTGCTCGTGACGCAGTCAAGAAAGCAGCAGCGAGCGATGACGAGACGACCCGGCGGATGGCTCGCGACATCTTGGATAACTTCTACGGTGCTAACCGAGTGCGGTCTCCATAGTAGCATGCGACCCAAAGTAACAATGATTCGGATGGCGATGATTCTGTTCGCAGCGATCATCGTGAGCATTCTGGTCGCCGCGTTGCGTAGTGAGAACGAACCTCACCTCAACGGCATCCCGCTCAGCCATTACCTCGACCAGCAAACCTACGGAGAGCTGCGCACGGAACGCGAGGCCCGCGAAGCGATACGGAGTTTTGGGACAAACGCCGTCCCTTACCTCATCCGAACTCTCGAAGCCCGCGAATCAAAGCTGAAGACGACGTTTCGTGCGCTCGCCCAGCGGCAGACGATCATCCGCTTTCATTTCACGCCGCTCTTCGCACGCCAGAGTCAGGCGGCGCTCGCGTGTGCGGAGCTGGGTCCGCTCGCCGCTGCAGCCAGCCCTTCGCTGGCGCGACTCGCCAACGATCCCTTGCTCTGCCGCCACGTCATCACCGCGCTTGCCATGATCGGCCCGGAGAATTTCCCCATGCTGACGAATGCCCTGCTCACCGGGATCCCCGCCGCCCGCGCCGAGGCCGCCGGCGATCTGCGCTACATGATTCCGCGCGAACATCCTGTCCCGGTCTTGCTGCACGCGTTGAAAGATCCCGATGCGGAAGTGCGCAGCAACGCGGCGGGTTCTCTGGCGTTCCTGCGCTGCCAGCTCGACGTCGTCGTGCCCACGCTGATCAACTGTCTCCGCGATCCGGATGCAGCCGTGCGCGGGAGCGCTGCCCAGGGTCTGGGCTGGCTTCAGCAGGACGCCATCCCAGCATTGCCGACGCTCTTGAAACTGCTCCACGAAACGCCGGATGCCGCCGCCAAAATGAAGATCATTGAGGCGCTGCACTCCATCGATCCCAAGGTGGCCAAGTTTGGAGGCGCTGAATGATCGTCCCCAGCTTCCGCCTGCTGCTGTGGTTCGCGATCATTGCGCTGCCGTTCTCGGTGCTGGGCGCGGTGTATCCCAATGCCCTGGGAATTTCGGTCGCCCTCATCAGCGCCTTGCTCGTTGTCATCTTGCTGGACGCCGCCCTGTCCTTCGCCCAGCTCGATGCCATCGTCGTGGAACTGCCGGACCTCATCCGCGTCTCCAAGGATCGCCCCGCGACCCTGACCGTAAACATCATCAAGCCAGTCGCGGTTGCATTGCGCCTTCGGCTTGGCGTGGCGCTTCCACGAGCTCTGGTTTCACCAAACGAAGACGTCACTGTGTCACTCGCGTCGGAGGTCGAGACATCGCAAATCGCCTGGACGTTCACGCCGAACCGGCGCGGGAACTTCCGGCTCACGACCGCCTTCCTGGAAACGTCGTCGCGCCTTGGCTTGTGGGCGATTCGTCGGGCTGCGCCGGTTCGTTGCGAGATTCGCGT
>CAMCCU010000458.1 GCA_945872975.1 Pedosphaera parvula Ellin514 | reverse complement strand
TCGGCGTGAGCCACAGCCTCGGCGCCGCTTGCGCCAAAGGTCGCTCCCAGCATCAAAGCCAGCGTCAGAAAAATTCGCAATGTGTGCATCGAACTAAAGTAAAAACTTGCCTGGGAGGACGAAAAAATCCCTCGCCGAAAACCGGGTTTTGCCGGAAGCGCGGAGAAATTGACCGAACGTGAAATCTTTCACAAGGATTTTTTTACGAAGCAGGAACATTTCATTTCGTCTGCTCCAAGGGGCGTCCCGAACGAGTCGCAATGACCATGAGCAGGAAGGCTCCTGCTAAACAAGTCTCGCCGCCAATTCGCGCGCGCGCTCGATCAGCGCACGGTCGTTGAGCAAGTCTCCGAAGCGCAGCGAGGGCATGCCGCTTTGATTCTGGCCAAGGAACTCTCCAGGCCCGCGCAGCCGCATGTCGGCTTCGGCGATCTCGAATCCGTCGTTTGTATTCGCGAGAATCTCCAGGCGTTTGCGCGCCTCGTCCGTCTTCGCTTCAGCGACGAGGATGCAATAGGACTCGTGCGCGCCGCGTCCAATTCGCCCGCGCAATTGATGGAGCTGCGCGAGGCCGAACTGATCGGCGCTCTCGATGAGCATCACGGTGGCGTTCGGCACATCCACGCCGACCTCGATGACCGACGTGGCGAGCAGAACTTGAAGTTCGTTGGCGCGGAAGGCTGTCATCACGCGATCCTTCTCCTCGGGACGGAGCCGACCGTGAAGCAACCCCACCTTGCTCGGCGCAAAGATCGCCACCAGCCGATCGAACTCCTGCGTGACCGCCTTGATGCCAGCTTGAGCATCACCTTCATCCACGCGCGGGAAAACGATGTAGGCCTGCCGGCCTTCGGCAATCTTCTGGCGGATGAAGTCATGCACCTTGGGAAGCAAGATGGCGCTGCGGACGAAGGTCCGAATCCGGCCACGGCCCGTCGGCATCTGGTCGATGATGGAGCTGTCGAGATCGCCGTAGATCGTCAGGCCGAGCGTGCGCGGAATCGGCGTCGCGGTCATGACGAGCAGATGCGGATAACGTCCCTTGCGCACGAGCGTCTCGCGCTGCGCCACGCCAAACTTGTGCTGCTCGTCGATGATGACGAGGCCGAGATTCGGCACCGTGAAGCCGGATTCGATGAGCGCGTGGGTGCCGATCGTGAGGGAGGCTTGAGGCGCGGGGCGCGGGGCGAGAGGAGGAGATGGTCGCTCGTCGCGGGTCTTGCGGCTGCCGGTCTGGAGCTCGACGGCAACGCCGAACGGCTCGAACCAGCGCGTGAAGTTCCGGTGGTGTTGCTCGGCGAGAATCTCGGTGGGCACCATGAGCGCGACGCTGAATCCGCTCTCGATCGCCATCAACGCACAGCACGCGGCGACGACGGTCTTTCCTGAACCGACGTCACCTTGCACGAGCCGGCGCATCGGAAACGCGCCGCCCATGTCGCGACGCAATTCGCGGAGAACCTTCGTCTGCGCTTCGGTCAGCTCAAAGCCGAGCTGGCGCAGGAAGGGTTTGATGAATCGATTGTCGCCCGCGCACGGGAGGCCAGATGCCAGGGTTTGAAGATTTTTGCGACGACGCTGAATCGCGATCTGAAGCTCAATAAACTCATCGAGCGCCAGGCGGCGCCGGGCGATATCGACATCCGAAAGCTCCTGCGGAAAGTGGAGCATGTGGATGGCGTTCGCGCGCGTCGGCAGATCCGGCAGAACAACGCTGGGATGCGGTTCGGCAACGTGCTCTTCGAAACGCGCCAGCGTCCGCCAGACCAGCCCGCGCACGAAGCGCTGCGGCAAGCCCTCGGTGAGCGGATAGATCGGCGCGATGCGATCGATGTGGATCAAAAGTTCCTCGCCGCCATCGATGACTTCCGTCTCGGGATGATCGATGGAGCGCGGCTTGAGGGACTTCACCTTGCCGAAGACCATGACTTCATCGCCCACCGCGAAGTAGTTCTCCATGTAGGGGAGATTCCACCAGCGGCAATGCAGGCGGCCCGTGCCGTCTTCGAGCACGAATTCAAAGACAGACTTGGTGCGCTTGGCGAAAGTCTTCACCCCTTGCGCGATGATGCGACCGCGCGTGGTGCCGGATCGACCGAGCTCCAGTTGGCGGATGGTGAGCAGATGACGCCGATCCTCGTGACGATTCGGCCGGTGCAACAACAGGTCGCCAACGGTGAAGAGCTTCAGGCGGGCAAGCTGCGCGGCGCGTTCCGGGCCGACGCCATACAACTCCGTCAGCGGAGTGGCAAGCGGCGGCACGGGCGTCTTCGGCATGGGGCGGTTTATAGAGGATCGCGCTGCACGCGGGAAGCGGGAAGGAATCGAAACAGAATTTTGCATCACGCCAATTGGGCGAAAGGCGATCAGTTCCAGGAAAGATCGTCTGGAGCGTCCGCGATGATCCGATACTTCCAGCCCTTCTCAGCGAGGATGAGTTTCCAGAGGTCATCCGGCTTGGGATAGAAAACGAGCTCCACCGACGCGGGATGAACGAGCCACGTATCGCGCTTCATCTCGTCGTCGAGCTGGCCGGGGCTCCAGCCTGCGTAACCAGCAAACACTTTGATCTGCCGGGTCGGAGAATAGGACTCGGAAATTTCCATCAACGAATCGATGGAATGATCCAGATGAAGATTCGGCATGACGCTGGCCTCCGGCAGAAACGAATCACTGTGGAGGAAGCTGAGTGCCTGGGGCTGAACCGGCCCGCCGAGAAACAAAGGATGCTGTTTCAGCGTGGCAGGAAGCTTGGCTACCACCGCCTCGCCGACGCTGTTGCCGGTGACGCGATTGAGGACCAGTCCGAACGCTCCCTCGGCATCGTGCTCGCAAATCAAAATGACGCCCCGATGAAAAAACGATCCGTGCAACCTGCCATTATCGAGCAGCAGCTTGCCTTTCAGGGATTGGTGTTTCGTCGGCATACGCGGTCAGACCGGCGGAATGAGAATGTCCCAATCGCAGGACGCCCGCAACTACCTTCCTCATTCCCGTCACGCGATAAAACCGCGCTCACCACCAGCGGATACCGCTACTCCGCCGCCATCAATTTTTCCCAGAGCTTCTCGGTGACCAGCACCTTGTCGAGCAGCTTGGTCTGGTCGTCACTGCGCGCCGACTGATCGCAATTGATCGGCATCGTGATCCGGAAGGTCGTCCCCTGCCCTTCGACGCTCTCCGCCTCGATTCTTCCACCATGATGATGAACGATGAAATAGACGGCCATGAGGTTGATCCCATATTCCAGCGGGCTGTCGCTGCGCAGAGCGAACGGATCGAACACCAGGCGCAGCGCCTCCTGCGGCAGGCCCGGACCATTGTCGCGCATCTCGAACACAATCGACGGCGTCTCCGTCGCGAGGACTGGCTTGGTGACAGCCGTGATCGTGATCTTCGAACCTGGCGGCAGGCTGGCGATCTCATCCCGGAGCAACAACTCAAACAGACGCTCGAATTTCAGGCGATCGACCGTCATTGCAGGCAAGACTTCCGAGACGCGGTTTTCCACTTCGAGCTTCCTTGAAGCGAGTCCATCGCTCAACCCTCGCAGCGTTTCGCGAATCACATTATGAGGGCTGACTTGATCCTTGAAATCAGCAACCCGCTGCTCGGACGCAGACCACAGGTCGCGCAGCATGAAATTGATCCGATCAATCTGGTTCTGAGCGTTCTGATAGTAGTCCTTCCAGAACTCCGGATTGCGAAGGCCGTTGGGATCCAGCTTCTCCTCCTTCAACTTGATCGGGGCGAGGTCCAGAAACGTCTTCACCGCCACGAGGGAATTCCTGACGTGATGACTGAGCCCGGACGCCAGGAGCCCGAGGCTCATGACCCGATCCGCAATCATCATCTTGTGCAGCACGGACATCTTTTCTTGAAGGAGCTGATCGCGCTCCCGTTGCACGATGAAGAACTCCAGTCCGCGTTTCAAAGTCGTCTCCAACTGCGGCGGGTCCCACGGTTTGGTGACGTACTTGTAAATGGAACCCATATTCACCGCAGCGATCGCGGCATCCATGTCCGAGTAGGCGGTGGCGAGGATGCGAACAACCGTCGGACGCAGTTGCCGCGCCTTCTCCAGGAGCCAGGTCCCCTTCTCGCCCGGCATGCGCTGATCCGTCATCAGGATGCCGATCTCGTCCTTGTGCTGCTGCAGCAAGGCATAGCCTTCCTGCGCATTGGATGCCGTGAGAATCCGAAAATGCTCCTCGAACGCACGGGCGAAATACTTCAGCGACTTCTCCTCATCGTCCACGTAGAGGATCGCAAACTTCTTGTAGTCGTAAATGTTTTCGATGGCCGAATTCATGTTCAAGGTTGCAGGACTTCCTGGGGTTGATTGACTGGAAACTCCAGCGAGAACTCGCAGAACATGCCCCGCTCGCTGTTTACGACAATGCGCCCGCCGAAATCCTTCACGATGCGATAGCAGATGCTCAAGCCCAATCCCATCCCCGCACCCACATCCTTCGTCGTGAAGAACGGATCAAAAATCTTGCCGATGACATCAGCGGCAATGCCCTCCCCGTTATCTCTCACGGTCAAGATGCTCAGGTCACGCTGCACCCTGCCCGTGATGATGATCTCGGGTTTCTCTCCGTCGAACGTCTTCGCGTTGATCGCATCCAGCGAGTTCTGGAACAAGTTG
>CAMCCU010000457.1 GCA_945872975.1 Pedosphaera parvula Ellin514 | reverse complement strand
ATGTCCGTGAAGTTCTATCTGGTGGCGATGCTCTTCATCCTCTTCGATATCGAAGTCGTCTTTATGTATCCGTGGGCGGTGGTCTATCGCGAGATGCTGGGAGACGCGGCCACGCGGAACCTGATTCTCGGTGGAATGCTTTCCTTCCTCGGCGTGCTCTTCATCGGCTACATCTACGCCCTGAAGAAGCGCGCGTTCGACTGGAAGAGCTGAGTCTTGCTTCGTGCTTCCGGCGATTCCGAACCATTTCAGCCCCGTTCCATCCTCGTGGCCGCTGCGGCTGGGGACAGCCGCGCTCCGGGTCCGGGGTTTTGAAAGAGCCTCATAGTTTCGCTCCTTTCGGGCGGTCCGTGTTGTTGAGGCAAGTCCGTGAAGGCGGGCAGATTGCAGTGTCGGAATGGATCGCGCTTGATGGGCGTTGAGTGGAGGCGGATGCGTTGGGGCTGGGGCGCGATTAAACAAAGAAACCGCCGCTGACGTTGGTCAGCGGCGGTTGTGTTTTGGAGGGGATTGCCCCCGTGACTATTGTTGCCGCGGGGTGGCGACGCGATAGAAGCGATTGGTCGTCGCGGTCGGGTCGGGAATTTGGAGGGTGAAGTTGGTGGCTCGCGCGGCAATGTCCGCCAGCTTGCTCCAGGCTCCCGCGCCGAGACTGTCAGTGAACTGGACGGTGTAGGTGTGGTTGGAGATTCCGCCGAACTGCACCGACGACGTGCCGGGCGTGACCGCTGTCTCAATCTTGAGGTAGCTCAGACTGTTGGTCGGGTCGGTGCCGGCGATGAATTCCGCGCGATTGCTCATGCCGTCGAGGTCCAGATCACCCGACGCATCCGCAGCGTTGTTGGTGTCCATTCCGAGGCCTTGCTCGACTACGTTCGGAATGCCGTCGCGGTCGGAGTCTTCGAGCACGGTGACGTTGAACGTGGTGGTGACACCGGGCGCGGTGTTGGCGTCGTTATAGACCACGATGCGCATGACGAAGTTCGAGGTCTGGATGTTGTTGGTTAGGTTTAACAACGCGGTGACGGTGTTCAGCGTGATGAAGTTGGTCTTGTAGCTGCCGGAGTTGGTGCTGACGACCACGGACCCGAGGTTGCGCCGCCAACTGTAGGCGAAGGGCGCAGGGTTTCCGGTGATCTCCACGCTGGCGGTGAAGTCGCTGCCGGCGGCCACGGTGATGTCCGTGGGTTTCTGGATGATGACCGGTTGCAGCCACGGGGTGAGGCGCGCGGCACTGCTGAGGACGGTGGCGGCTCCGTCGGTGACGGCACAGGTGTAGTTGCCTTCACTGGAGAGCTGGACGTTCGTGACGGTCAATGAGGTGTCGGTGGCACCTGGAATCGGGGTTCCGTTGAAGAACCACTGGTAGGAGAGCGGCGGGAAGATGGTCGTCGCGCTGATGGTGAAGGTGACGTTCGTTCCATTCGGGAGGTTGGCGGCCTTCGGGTCGGGCTTGATGTAAGCCGTACGACTGGCCGGATACTGTGTGATGCGGGCCACCTGGCGGACAGTCAACGTCGCGCTGGCGCTGTTCGTGATGCCTGCGGGCCCAAAGACCAGGCAGGAATAGTCACCCGCCTGATTCAGCTTCAGTCCGGTGAGGATTAGGGTCGGACTGGATGGCGCGCGGATCGGAACTCCATTGAACAGCCATTGGTAACCCAGCGGACCCGTGCCGGAACCTGCAATGCCGAATGTCGCGCCGAAGGTTTCCGCACCGACGGTGTCAACGGGTTGGACGACGACGGATGGCGAAGTGCCGGCGGTGACCAGCGGCGCACCCGGGGTCTTGATTCCCGCCACCCAGTTGGCCGGATCGTTGCCATGCGAGTTGACGTTGATGCGGCTGATCGACGCGCCGAGTCCGTCGGCGTAGCCAATGGGCCAGGGCGCGACGTCTTCGTAGTCGATCTTGTCCGCGAGAAGGTAGGGAACGAAGCCAGTGGTCGGAGTTCCGGGTGCGTCCGGAAGGTCGGGGCGCACGAGTTCCACGTTGTCTTTCGAGTTATCCAACTGGCCGCTCCACGGTCCGTAGATGGGGGTGGACGGAGGAACTCCGTTGACGGCCCGGAAGTTTTCGAGCACCGGGCCGTTGGTCGGGGTGAAGCTGACCACGAGCACATATCCGCCCGGCGGAATAATAACGCCTGACGGGAAGTTGTAGCTGACGGCGTCACGGAGATGCCAGGTGTTGGCGGGGTTCGCGGAATCATCAAGGCGTACCGGAACTCCGCTGATGTTTTGCAGTTCGATGTACTCGTCGATGTCGTTGTCGATGGAATTCAGTGGATACGTGATATCCGGCGGGTGGTAGTTGATCTCGGTGATGGCAACCGGCCCGACCTTGGGTCCGGAATTCGCTGAGCCCAGCGTTGGCGTGGTTTGAACGACAAACTGATCTTCTCCAGTGCTGATCACGTGGCGACCAAAGGTGAGCCCCTTTGCCTGTGCTCCGAAGCTGAAGCCGTGGACGTAGCCCGAGAGAGTGCCGGAAGCGTTGCCGGAATAGAGATATACTTCGTCTCCCTTGGAGCTCAGTGCGAAGCCGTTGGAGCCCAGTCCAAAGGAGTTGCTTTGATAGAAGACTGTATAGCCGTTCGCTGGAATGATGGTGCCGAAGGGGATTCGATATTTCTTCGGGGTTTCAAACGCATCCGTCAGATACCAATCGCCGATGTCGACAGGACTTCCGTTTGGATTGTGTAGTTCAATGGCGTCCCCCGGGGCAGGGTCAGTGTTGGTCAAAGCCTCATTGATATAAACAGCGGCGACGCTCGTCACTCCCGGATCATTTGCTCCCGGCGTGCCCTGCTCGACTCCGCTCGGGCGCCATCCGGGCTGCATATTCCAATTGGTCGTCGCGAGAGAATCGTTCACGATCTGGAGCGAGAAACCACCGCCATCCGTAATCGGATACCATTCATCGCGGTAGCTGAAATCGAGGATGGGCTCGCGCAGGCTGCCTTCCAGCACGAGGCGATCGCCGTCATTCGCCAGATTGTCGTTCGTGTAGCTTCCGAGAATGATCGGGCCGTTGCCGTAGCGCGCCTGGAATGACGCGACGTTCCGAACGATCACCGCATTGGAGCCGCCGGGAAGCATCGTGTTCGGGAAGTCGAAGTCCACTCCACCGCGCAACCTGAAACGATTCAAGCTCAGCGGCGTGGCGCTGATGTTCTTCACTTCGATGTATTCAAAGTTATCCTGATCGTTAGTGTTGCCCGCCGCAGGCTTCGGCGGATGATACATGAGCTCCGTGATCCGCAGCGGCGGCACCTTGGTGTAGTAGGTGGCCACAACCGGGCCGGACCAAAGACTGTTCAACGGCGGATTTCCAACGAGCGTCGAGTTCGTCAGATTCGCATGGTTGGGATTTCGGCACCGGGCAAACAGCCGCACGTTATCCGTGATGGTGAGTGTCAGATTGCCAGGAGTGCTCAAGGCCAAGGGCGAGATGCCACCACCGGGCAGCCGGGGATCCGTTCCGTCCAGCGTGTAGTAGATGGAAGTGCCGGGCTTGGCTGCCGCCAGAATAGTGAGGGTGGTGCCGTTCGTCACCTCGCTCGTCCCGACGCTCAACACCGGCATGGCCAGGAAGTTCGTATCCATGAAGTCCATGCGATCCGCGAGCCACTTCTTCTGGAAGTTCACTTCATTCGAGTAATAACCGACCGCTCTCCCGCTGTAGACCACGCTCGTGGGACCGAAGTTGTAACTGTAGGTGCTGCTGAAGGCGCCGGCAGTAGTGGTGACCGATTGCACCCCGGCCCGGGAGTAAGTGAACCCGCTCGGGGCCCAGCGATTTTGTTCACGCACCTGCGCCTCACGAATCTCATCATGGAAGCCATCCACCATCGCCATCACCTTCGCATTCGAGTATTCGTTGGTGCGCAGAGCTTGATAGCGATCAATATACTTCTGCCAGAAATCGATGTCGCGGAACAGGCGGTACCACCAGCTCACGCCGACCGTTGAGCGGTCGAAAAAGTCCGTCCCCTGGTCGTTGGCCGGATCCGTCGTGTAAGTGCGGAAGATGCGCGGATTGTAAGGGCGATTGTCCGCCTGCGGCGTCTGTCCACCGGCACCACCCGTGCCCAGGCAGCGATCACAATCCCAGAACGGACCTTGCTCCAGCTTCTTATTCCGGTCTTTGAAGAAATATCCGCTCAAACGATAGCCATCGACGTTGAAGCAGATCGTGTTGCCAATGTGGTTATCGACCCACGAATCCACATCGATGTAGCTCGCGTACCCGGAGACCGTGTTGGTGAATTCGGGACTGGCGAGGTTTGTGATGAAGTTGAGGATGTAGCTCTGAATATAGTTTGTGTGCGCGCGCCAGGGGTTGTTGGTATTAGAGGATGCGGTCGTCATCTCCACGCCCGGCGTGACGTAAGTGATCGGTTCCGGCGTCGATGTCACGGTGCCCACAGTCGGAGGTCTGAAACCCACTTCGCCCGCATCGTTCTGGCGATCAATTCGAAATATGTAGCCTCCCGTCACAGATGGCGCATTCGTGTTCTCAACTTCGATCCGCTCGATGTCCACGCGGTTCTTGTTGCGCTTGATCTTTTCTTCGACGAGGTAGAGACCGCGGTAGTCGTTGGTGGTGATGGCACCGGTGCCGGACTTGAAGAACACCTCTACGAAACGCGT
>CAMCCU010000456.1 GCA_945872975.1 Pedosphaera parvula Ellin514 | reverse complement strand
GTCGTCTTCGATGGATAAAACTCATGACGCTCCTTGAAGTCCGGCCCCGCGTACCACCACGGCCCAGACACCAAGTCATTCACCCCATCCTTGTTCAAGTCCCCGAAGCTCGCGCCCTCGCCCCAGAACTGATCGCTCAACTGGATGCGTTTGAACGTGTGGAGCTCCTCCGCGCGCGCGCTGCCCGCCAGCGTCGCCGCACCCGTGATGATGGAAACGACCGAGATGAGATGCGTCATAGATGTGTCCCATCCCTGACGCCCTCCCGCCGCGCTGAATTCAACCGGCGGGAACGTGAAGCGTGAAGCGTAAAAACGTAAACGCCGCACTGGCCGCTTACGTTTTACGATTTATGAGAACCGTTTTCAAAACCTGCGAGCTGTTCGGCGTCTGGCATGGACTCACCCCTCACCCCGGCCCTCTCCCCGTTGAGGGGAGAGGGAGTTCGCGCTGGATGCGCATGGAGATTAAGCAGCCTTGTCGCCGCGTTCGCTTCCTTCCCGGCTGCTCTGCATCGACAGCCAAAACGCCGAGGACGCGGCGCGAAACGTCGCCTGGAACAAAACCGCTTGTCGCGCTCCCTCTCCCCTCAACGGGGAGAGGGCCGGGGTGAGGGGTGAGATGGTCCGCTGCGTGTCTTGTTCGCGGGGTTTTGGAAATTGCTCAGCGTAAAACGTGAAACGTAAAAACGTAAGCGCCGCACAAGCCGCCTACGTCTTACGAATCACGTCTTACCCTTTACGTTTTACGCTTTACGCTTTACGAACCCTACGCCACCGCCACCGCCGCCACATCGATCGCCAGCGGCTCGCTTGCCGGACCGGCGCCAGCGGCATTCACTCCCACCGCCTTGTAAGCGTGCATCCCGCCCACCAGGCCGAACGTCACATACTCACCCGTCACCGTGGTATCCACCTGGGTGAAGACCGGCTCGCCCGGACCCTTGTGCCACACCTGGAAACTCGTCGCCCCCTCCGCGCCATACCACAGATGCACCGCGCCCTCCGCCTGCGATTCGCCGGAGACCCACGGCTGCTCCGGCAACGCGCCCACCACCGGCACCGTCGCCGGCGCGCTCGCCAGACCATCCCCACGCGAATTGCGACCCACCACCTCATAGAGATGTTCGCCTGCCGCCAGCCCCGTGACCTCATATAATCCCGGCACCGGCGACTCACCCACCTGCGAAAAGATCGCCTCGCCCGGCCCCTTGTGCCAGATCGTGAAACTCGTCGCGTGCGCCGCTGTGAACTCCAGCCGCACCGCACCGCTCGCCGGACTCGTCGCGGAAACAATCAACGCCTACGACGGCACCGGAAGACTGTTGGAGCGGGAGCGAATTGCACTTAGCTACGCAAAGCAGAAGCTTCACGATGCGTTGAAGCCGCATTTGGAAAAAAGAGCATGTCAGCCTTTCAGGAGATCGATTCCGACTTGGAGGAGAATGTCCTGGTCCACACCCCCATTCCGTGGACCGACACTATCCGTCAGGCGGAGGAGCTTGCTTCCGCCGACACGGAGACACTGGGCATCCGCAGCTTTGACCTGATGCACGTCGGACTCGCACTCGCGCTTGAGACTTTTCTGGCGGATCGGCCGGAGACCGGCAACGTCATCAAAGGTTCCGGCGGGATGCGGAAGCTGTATGCGGGTTGCGATTCAATCCTGTTTCCCGTTGATCGGGTGGGCCCGCCACCAATTCGCGAGGGTCGATGCCGTGAGGTTCATGACCGGGCCGAACACGATCGGGGCGAGCCCCAAGGTCGCAACCTTATTCAGCGAGGCGGCGACAGCTGACGCCATGCCGGCGTTTTGCATCCCGACTTCAAAGGCAATGGTCCGGCAGGTGGCTTTGTTCATTCGCAAACCGCGGCACACAAGATAGCCGAGGAAGTATCCCGCAGTGCTGTGCAGGAAACAAATGACGATGAGCATGACTCCCAGTCGCAGGAGGTTGTCGCGACCGACCGCGATGGTGAGCAGGGTCATGGCGATGATCCCCGCCATGGAGAAATACGGCATGACGCGCGACAGCCACCTGGCCCGGTGCTGCATCCAGTGGTGCCAGGCGAGACCGGCAAGGACCGGAATCACCGTCATCTTGGTCAGATCCCACATCAGCTTGCCGGCGTCGATCTGGACCATCTCCCCCGCCAGCCATTGCATCATGAAAGGTGTAATCAACGGCGCCAGCAGTGACGTCATCGCCGTGAGCGTGACCGACAGCGCCACATCTGCGCGGGCGAGAAAGACCATCACCGTGGAAGCCAGGCCGCTGGGCACGGAGCCAACGAGGATTATCCCGGCTCCAATCTCGGGAGGAAACCCGGAGAGCTTGGCCAGGCCGTAACCGAGAAAGGGCATGATCGTGAACTGGCAGATGATACCCGCCGCGACTCCGCCTGGCATCCGCACCACGCGCGCAAAATCCGCGATGCCCAAAGTTGTGCCCATGCAGAACATGATCAGTTGTAGCAAAGGAATGAACAGCCGCGTGAATTTGAAATCTCCCACGCCGATAAACCACGCCGGAAAGGTCATCCCGATGGCGATGGCCGACGACAGCCAGATCAGGAACGCCCAATTCCGGGATCGCGCGAATCCTCCAGACGCGAGCGCGACGCAGAGCATGGCGCCGCTGATCATCGGCATGATCCTCTGGTGCTCACCCCGCACAAGCATCACCGCGCCCGCGACCAGGAAGGCAATCGCGATCCCGATCAGCACTCGCAAAATCCATGGTATGATCTGTTTCATTTGGTTGGTCTGGGGAGAGTGACTGTGGCTGGAGCGCAAGGCATTTGGCGGTGCGCGATCACCAGCCTTGGTCGATCCGGAGGATGCTGTAGGCGGGCAGAAGCAGCGGTACTTCCATCGCCACGGATTCCACGTTGCCCACTGGACGTTGCTCGGAGAGTGACTCTTCCGACGAGGTCAGCGATTGGACGGTCAAATTGGCACCGAGTCCTCGCAGCGCAGCGGTCTGGGGATGAGCGGTGAGGTTGGCCACCAGCAGCCGGAGGCGTTTTCCCTGGCGCAACGCGAGTCCCGCGACGGCCAGGGTGTCGGACGACTCCATCCGTTGCACGCGACCCCCGGCGAACTCGCCGATGTCCCTCAGCACGTCATAGATCGGAAACACCGCGCCGGGCTTTGACGGGAACTTGTCCGGCAACGCCGAGCCGGTCGCGGATTCCATGATTCCCTTCCACCCTACCGTCTCGTAGCAGGTGACACTCTGAACGCCCGCTTCCGCCAGATACTTGATGCTGCCGAGCGTCCAGGCTGCGGCGAAAAGTGTCGGTTGACGAGCGTCCACGCTGGAGGGGAGTTCACCGGGAAGTGGCGGCTGCGCGGCGGATTGCAGCCGGAGCGTCATCGGCGTGATCATCAGCGGACTGGGCCCGATGAATTGCCGGGCGCTGCGGACGGTGTCGGCCAGAATGGGCAGCGTTTCCATGATCGATTGGTTGTCGAACGCGTGGATCTGAGGAGTGACGCCATACGCCACCACTTCAAGCATGTCGGGTGCAGGCCGGATGCGATTCAACTGCGTGAAGTTGATGTCCTCATGCGCTGCGCCGACGAGAGCCTTGCCGCCGAGCGCGCTGAGTCGAGGGCGGGCGAGACGGTAGGATGCCGGATTGGTTCCGAGGACCAGCCAGACGGACACGGGCGGTCGAAGCGATCGAACTTCCGCTGCCAGCCGGTCCAGGGCGGAGTCAGGTTGCTGGCCCAAGCGAAGCCCGACCTGCAACTTCACGCCGAGCGCCCTGGCCTGGGCGGTGGCCTGGCGCAAAGGGTTGACGAACGAGTCGTTGGTCAGGGCCAGGTCCACGCGCAGATGATCGAGGTGCAGCGCCTTGAGGCGTTTGACTTCGTTGGCCGTCAGCCCGGCGTTCTGTGAGGAGACCTGCAGGCCGAGGCGCGGCAGCGCGGTTTGATCTCCGGTCAGGGTGAGAATAGTTCGCTCGTTGCCTCGGCGGTCGGAACTGCCGCTCGTTGGGACCGCGCCCGCCAAGCGGATGGTGATCTTTTGCGTTACCCTGGTGCCGTTGGTCACGGTCACGGGATAGGGAAACTCCAGCGGCGTGCAATACGTCTTGAAAGACGCGTCCGTCCAATTGCGTTGATCCTCCATCTCGAACGTGTCCCCTTCCATTCGGACGTGCGCCCAGAGGTTCGGCGCGAGTTCATGTCCGATCTCGCGGATCTCCTTAGCCGGCTGATGCGGGGAGATGAACTTGGGAAACCGTCCTTGGGCTTTCTCGCCGCGAATATTCTCGATCACCCACGGCTGGCCAGCCGCGTCGGGGCCGTGGAGCACGCAGAAGCCGATTCGGTTCCGCTGGAACGTGGAACGGGCCGTTCCATCAAAGGTGTATTCGATCTCTCCGCTCGCGCTGCCCTTGATGGTTCCGTGCCAGAGAAAATCGATCTCCCGCTCTCGACACAGCGCCTCGAACTTGAGCGTGAACTGGTCGCCCTTTTCGTCCAGCTCGACCTTGGACACCGCAGGGAGAACGGTGCCCCAAAACTGATTGCGCACCGGCGCGGTGATCCCGCGCAGGATCTCGTGCGGACCGACCTTGACGTAGCGGAGGAACGCGTTGTCCGGTTCGAACACCATGGTCACCGGGCCCGCCCGCAGCGGGATCGGCGCGGC
>CAMCCU010000455.1 GCA_945872975.1 Pedosphaera parvula Ellin514 | reverse complement strand
ACGCGCCCTACCAACTTCGGGCAGTCCGGAACATCATTGTTACAAAGCAGCTTTCAGCCCGCCTCTGATCCGCACCATAGCCTCATCTTGCCCGGTGGTGGCTCCTTGCAACGATTCCACACCCCGAATTCTCACTTAGGTCACGGGCGTCCGAGACATGTGGGAAGCCTGTGCGAAGGATACATTTCGGGCAGTTATGCTGTTTGGTTGCTGATCGCCAGCCTTTTAGTCGTTCTTGGAACTCTCCTCACCTCCGGCAAACTGAAAGCGCAGGGAATTCCTGAGTCGAGCGAGGCAGAGGTGGAATCCTTTCGCGAATGGATGCGTGGGGGAGTTTCCGATCAATCTCGGGGGCTGGTGTTGGCGAAGCGTCGAGCCTTGGCGATGCGGCGGTTGATGAGGGACCAGCCGGAGCGAGCTCTTTCCTTGGCTTTGGATGCAGATTCGCGAAGGAAATTGCCATCAGAGTGGCAGAAATTTTTCGAAGAAGAAGTCAGTGGTTATGGAACAATCGGCGCTCTCTTTGACTGTGAGCATTCGGTTCGAGCACAGGCAGTTCGCATCAACGGCAGGCTGTATCTCAGTCATGCCGCATCGCGAGAGGGAGGATCGCCGCCGGTAGGCCGAGGGGTTCCGCTGCGCGGAATTGTCCTAGACGGCGAAATTGTGCTGGCAAAGGATCCTTTGCGAGTCGCGCGAACAAATGAATTGCTAAAAGGGGGTGACCGGTGGCAGTCGGGAGATGCTTGTGTCGGTTGCCGTCAATCGCTCGGAGGTTTGCTTCGCAACAGTGGAGCGGTTTTTGCGGAGAAAGTTCTGCCCCTGTGCCGGGATGATCATTTGTCACTAGTTGGCCTCTCCGGTGCGTTCGCGGGTGCCGGAGGCGGGTCATCCGGCACTGCGCCGAGCCCTTCGCCAGAGTGGACACACGGACCGAAGCGCCTTTTGTATATCCCGACTCAATACAGCAATCAAAGCTCACCGCCTACATCGCGATCCACGGCCTTGGCGGCACTGGCTCAAGTGAGCCAGTATTTTGCGAATCAGTCGTACCAACAAACGACGGTGACAGCGGACGTGTCGGACCCAGTGCAAGTGGCGCAAACGGCCAGCCACTACGAAGCCGTTGGGCTGGGGCAGCTCTACAACGACGCGGTGGCGCTGGCGCGCACTTTGGGCTGGGACGCGGACAATTATGATTTTGTGTTCATCCGTCACGCGGGCGGGCCAGGTGGCGCTGGCGTGGGCCTGGTGGCGGATAAGGGCGCCTGGGTGCAGACGGATAGCTGGCCGGTGCTCGCGCATGAACTGGGGCATAACTATGGTTTGATGCATGCCAATGGGTGGCGACCGAAAACGTCTTCTGCCTTCGGACCTGGCGAGACCATCGAGTATGCGGACGAGTTCGACTTGATGGGGCCCAATCGCGGTTCCTTTAACACTTACGAGAAGACGGTGCTCCATTGGATGCCGGACTCGTCGCTGCTCCGCGTGACGAACAGCGGGCTGTTTCGCATTCACGCGTTCGATGTCGGGCCGCTGGGAAGCAACCAACTTTACTCGGTTTCGCTGCGCAAGGATGTCCGGGATTACTGGTTGGATTACCGGGGTGAATTTCAATCTGGCAACCTTGCTCCATTTGCCTTGAACGGGCTTCAACTGCGCTGGCCGCAGTGGTCGCAAAGCCGGGGCGGGAGCACGCTCGTGGATTCGACCCCAGGCACCCCGCGTCAGTTTGAAGACGCGCCGTTGCTGATTGGTCGTACGTTTTCTGATTCCGAAGCCGGAGTTCATGTGACGCCGGTGACTCGTTCTTCGACGCCGGGCCAATGGCTGGATGTCGTCGTCCATTTTTCGGATGGCACTTCCAACGAGCGGCCCCAAGTTTCGATCATCGCCAGTTCCACGAATGTGGCGGTGGGAGTTCCGGTCACCTTTACGGTGAGCGCAAGTGACCCGGATGGCGACCCGTTGGCATTCGGTTGGGAGACTTCTATCGCGGGAAGCAGCGCCGTGCTGGCCGTATCGAGCAACTCTCCTTCGCTCTCCTTCGCGTGGCCATCTGCTGGTCGACAAGAGGTTCGATGCATTGTCAGTGACATGAAGGGCGGTCTGGCGGTGGCTTCGATCATCGTCGAAGTCGGAGCGGTGGCTGACTATTCGATTTCAGGTCGGGTGACCAGTGCGGGTGGAGCACCGCAGCCCAATGTAAGGGTCTTCAGCCTGTTGTCCTCGGTGTCGGTGAACACGATGAGTTATGTGACCGACTCGAGTTATCGAAGCACGCTGACGGATGACGATGGGCGCTATACCCTCGTCAATGTCCCGACCGGCACACATACGGTGCGGGTGATGCCCACGATTGCGGAAACATTTGTTCCGGCGAGTGGCAACGGTTCCATCGCAGTTAGCGCTGATATCGCGGGAGTCGATTTCATATCGGCCCTGAAACCGTTGGTTAACGTGCGTGGGGTTGTTCGCGATGGTGGACAGGCGATTTCGAATGCTCTTGTTGAGCTAGGTGGCCGAAGCGGGTTGTCGGCGACGGATGGAAGTTTCATCATTTCGAATGTACCTCCGGGAACCTATAATCCCCTCGTGCTGGGTGGCGCGGAATTTATCGCACCCAACGCGCCCTTCTATATCGATGGCACTACTGTGACAAACGCCGACCTGTATCGGGTGCTTTACCCGGTGAAAGGAAAAGTTCCAGGAAACATCGGGCTGGTTTACGTGAACAATGGGGAACCCGGTCGGAGCGTGATTGCCTTGCCTGATTTCTCCGGTGGTTTCTTCGGCGACTGGGTTTACGAACTGCGCTTGCCGCAGGGTGTATGGAATATCGAGGCCTCCTGTAGTGGCTTCACCATGATTCCGAGCGGTTTCACGAATCCCGTCGTGGTGGCGGGAACTGATGCTCCTTACTATGGCTTCCAGGGCGTGCAGCCGGTCGTCCGTTCAAACCTGAATTTCTCCGGGGTTCCCGGTAACACTTATTCGATCCGTGGACGGGTAATGTTCGGCGTTCAACCGCTTACTGGAGTCGCCGTCTCTTCCGGTGCCACAACGGTTCAGACGGATTCGCTGGGTAACTATGCGTTGAGTGGATTGGCTGTCGGCACCTATACCGTGACTGCCAGCAATCCGGGATACACCATTGCGAATATTGGATTTAGCAATCCTGTTTCCGTCGGTCCCGATGCAACCAACATCAATTTCGTGGCGAGCTCAACCACCACAAACTCGCCAATCATCACGACCCACCCGCAAAGCCAGCTCGTCACCATCAGTTCCAACGTCACCTTCGCTGTCACCGCTTCGGGCACGCTGCCGATTGCTTACCAGTGGTTCTTCAACGGGACCACGCCAATCGTAGGAGCGACGAACAGTGTGGTCACCATCACGAACGTTCAGGACGACGACGGTGGTTCCTATTCCGTTGTGGTCAGCAATGGCGTGTCGGTGACGAGCTCGAACGCGTTGCTGACGGTGAACCATCCGCCGGTGCCCGCGTCGCCTGTTTTGGAGCGCTACGCGTTCACTGGGACGAAGGCACGCCTCGCCGATTTTCATGGGAGCGATTCGGATGGCGATGTGTTGAGTTTGTTTTCCGTAGGCCCGGGCAGTGCGCAAGGCGGAACGGTGACCACGAATTCCGGTTGGGTCATTTACACCCCGCCGCCTGGGTTTACCAATGTGGACTCCTTCCCGTTCGCCGTGAGTGACGGGCGGGGTGGCATCAGCCTGGGGACGGCGAATGTGGCGGTGACGTTTGACAACGTTGTGCCGCAAAATTTCCGCGCTGAGATTCTTGGCAACGGATCGGTGCGCCTGATCTTCGATGGCATTCAGAGCCGGACTTACTCGATCGAGTATGCCGAGAATCTGGAGAGCCCGGCCTGGCAAAAGCTGGCCACGGTGACCGCAGATGAACACGGGGTGTTCGTTTACACCGATTTGCTGCCCAATGGCGCGCCGCAGCGGTTCTACCGCGCCACCTGGCCTTGATCTATTTATGAAAATTCGTGTGGGTGGCGTTTCTCATGCGACAAGGATGTCGGCGCTTTGGTGGGCAAGGATTGCCCAATTACAATCAGTGTCCCGAGTCTTCCTAGAGCGAAGCTCGAACGCGAGGCTGCTTTGCCTGTGCCTCGCTGTGTCCGCATTCCTGACCGCAGGCGGGCAGGTCCAGGCGCAGACGGTGGAGAGCTACCTCTTCACCAACTTGAACCGGCCCGTGCCCGATGGCAATGCTGCCGGGTTGAGCGACATGCGCTCTGTGGCATCGTCGATCGTGGACGTCTCGGCGGTGCGCGTGACGTTGAATATCGCTGGAGAGTTTAATGGTGATCTCTACGGCTATCTTCGTCGCATTCGCGGCGGAGTGACCAATTTTTGCGTGCTGATCAATCGTCCGGGCCGCGCGTCTACGAACCTCGCTGGGTATGGCGACTCCGGGTTGAACATCGCCTTGGATGACTCCATCGTCGGAACGGACATCCACACTTATCGCAGCGTGACGAACTTGCCGGCGGGCGCGCCGCTGTTGGGAGCGTGGCGGACGGATGGACGCGCCATCGATCCCGGGGCCGTGCTGACGACATCGCCCAGGACAACTTCGCTCACGTCCTTCACCAACGCTGAGGGCAGCGGGGAATGGACTTTGTTCCTGGCGGATATGGAGTCCGGAGGAACGAAC
>CAMCCU010000454.1 GCA_945872975.1 Pedosphaera parvula Ellin514 | reverse complement strand
CCTTCGCGATAGATGAACTTCACCTTCGCCGGATCTTTCACGACCGTGGTGGCGCTCGTCACGGTGTAGCCGACCTTCTCAAACTCGTTGTAGGCGTAGTTGACCCAGCGACGTTTCGTTTCCCAGTCCGCCACGGGCGCGACGAGTTTGCCTTCGGCCTTCATCTGCTGATAGATGCCGGTGTTGTAGGGCACTTCCATCTGGTAAATGGTCAGCGAATCGGGCTGGAGCGCGATGGCCTTGGCGACGGTTTCCTTCCACAGCTCTTCCGTCTCCTCGACCATGCCGGCGATGAGATCGATGTTGATCTGCGGGAAGCCAATCTCGCGGGCGAAGGCGTAGGCGCGGGCGACTTCCTTCGAGCGATGCGCGCGTCCGTTGACCTCCAGGATGTGATCGTCGAAATGCTCGATGCCGAGGCTGAGCCGCGTGACGCCGAGGTCGCGAATGGCCTGCAGCTTGTGGTCAGTGAGCGTGCCGGGTTCCGCCTCGAAGGTGACTTCCTCCACCTCATCCCACGGGAGCAATCGCTTCATGCCGTCGGTGAGGAACTTCAACTGATCGGGCGAAAGATAGCTGGGCGTGCCGCCGCCGAAATAGATGAAGCGCGGCTTGCGTCCTTTAATGAGCGGCTTGTCCGCGTAGGCCGCGAGATCCTTCAGCAGCGCGTCGAGGTAGCTGCGAATCTGCGAGGAGTCCTTGTCGGTATAGACCTTGAAGTAGCAGAAGTGGCAGCGCTTCCGGCAAAACGGAATGTGCGCGTAGAGCCCGAGGTCCACGCCGGGCGCGGGCTGACGTTCGAGCGCGGCCTGCAGTTCGCCGACGCGATCCTGTTTCCAGTAGGCGAACGGCGGGTAGTTCGCGACGAAGTAATTGCCCGCAGTCGTTTCCTTTTGAAGCGGCGGGGCGGTGGGCGCGGGCGGCGTTGGTAAAGTGGTAGTGCTCATAACATGTTTAATCACTTCTTCGCTCCAAAACAATACACGCTCCCATCCTCGCTCCCGACGATTACCTTGCCATCGACCACGGCGGGTGAACTGCCGACGGGTTGGCCAATCTCGTAGCTCCAGAGCTCCGAGCCGTCCTTCAGCGAGACGATGTAGAGCCGTCCGTCATCCGAGCCGACCACGACCTTGTCGCCGACCACGACGGGCGAGCTGTCCACCTTGCCGCGCGTGCCGAAGACCCAGACGGATTTGCCTGTCGCCTTCTCCACGCAATGCAGCCGCTTGTCGCGTCCGCCGAAGACGACGCGGTCGCTCGTGACGGCGGGCGAGCTGAAGTAAGGGAAGCCGCGATCCTTGTAGTTCCATTGGTTCGTGCCCTTCGCGAGGTCGATGCAGAGGAACTCGTTTTCGTAATGACCAAAGTAAGCCTTGCCGCCCTCCAGCGCCACGCTCGCCGCGATGTAAGCGCCGGCTTCGATCTCCTTCACCTTCGTGCCGTCGGCGAGATTCAGGACGTGCAGAATCGCGTCGCACCCGCCGAAGACCGTCTGGCCATTCGCGACGGCGGGCGAGCCGTTGATGTAATTGCCCGTCTCGTAAACCCAGTTGCTCTTGCCCGTCGCGGCGTCGAGGCAATAGAGCCGGTTGTCGTAGCTGCCGAAGACGATCCACGTCGCGTCGCCCTTTGGAGATTTGAGCCAGTTGGCGGAGCTGAGAATCTTGTCGCCGGTCTGATACTTCCACGCGAGTTTGCCGGAGTCCGCTTCGAGCGCGTAGAGCCAAGCGTCTACTCCCCCGACGAACACCTTCCCATTCAGCACGAGCGGGGAGGATTCGACTTCGCCCTCCGTCTTGAAGGACCAGAGCTTCTTACCAGTGGCGAGGTCGATGGCGTGAACATGTTGGTCACCGGAGCCGATGAAGACCTTTCCTCCGACGACCGCCGCAGAGGACTTCACCGGACCGCCAGTCTTGTAGGTCCAGAGCAGGGAAAGTTCCTTGTCCAGATTACCCGTCGCGACGCCGAGCAACGCCGGACCGCCGCGAAACATGGGCCAAGAGGTGGAAGCGGTCGCAGCGACCACCGGGTTGACGGCGGTGGCCATAAACCACAGGAGGACGGCTGGAAGGCAATACCGAGCCAGCGCGGCCTGGCGGCCTGCAAGCCATACCGGCGTGGCTATGAAGATTGGGCACATTGCACGGCGAAACTAGCCGTGCATTGATGTAGTGGCAAACAAATAATACCTACACGTATGATTTGTTCGGTGGTGCCGTTAGATCGGGTCCACCTGGACGCCGTGGCGCACCAGCCACTTCACGGCGGCTTGAAGGATCTTGGCGTCGCCTCGCAGCTCGATGGCCATCAGTCCGAGTTGTGGCGTGACGGTCGCGCTGCGGATATCGAAGATGAGATCGAACTTCTTGCTCATCTCGCAGACGAGCGGGCGTTGGACGCTCTTCGCGTCGAAGGTCAGCCAGTAACGTTTGGATTCTTTAACCATAGGTGGAGGAGAGGTAAGCATGATCAGGCGGGTCTGGTCGAGGGTGAGTTGTCATTCCTGTGAAAGGAGGCTCCTTCAAAACCGTAGCAGCCGCAGTCGACGTAAGGAGGCTCTGGTTTTCCGAATGTTTGAGCCTCGTTACCTTGGCTGCTACGAGGTTTTGAAAACGGCTCAAAGGACGGCGTATTCGTGTTCAAGCGGCGACCGGCAACTGGAACAGGTCGTTGCAGTCACTATGCCTGCCGTGGTGTTTGAGATCGACCGGCAGCGGAATTGGACCGCCGCACGGTTCTCCGGGCCATCGGCTGGCCCCATCGACTTTCTGCTACCCGCGCTGGCTTACGGTTGCCAGGGCACGACGGCGCGGTAGAAACGGTTGGTCGTCCAGTCGCGGTCGAGAATCGTTTCGACGCGATTGATGGCGCGGGCGGGGACATCGGCAAGTTTGTTCCACGGCCCACCAGCGGGCGTGTCGCGGTAGAGGACGGAGTAGGTGCGGTTCGAGATCGCGCCGAAGCTGATTTCCACGCCGCCTGTGATCGAGGGGATTCTCACGCGCAGCACGCTCGCCGCGTCCGTCGGATCGGTGCCGGCGAGGGACTCCTCCAGGTTGGTCGCGCCGTCTCCGTCCACGTCGGCATCGCGCAAGGCGGGATTACCGGGGCCGAATCCATAGGTGGTCTCCCACGAGTCGGGCAGGCTGTTGCCGTTGGTGTCCGTGAGGATGGTGAGCGCGGCGGTGGAACTGAGGATGCCGGCGTTGCGCGTCGCGGCGTTCGTAACGACGACGGTCCAGTTTGTGCCCGTGACCTGGACATTGGTGATGACGAGGAAGTTGGTGTGCGAGTCCACGAAGAAGCTCGCGTACGTCGCCCCGCCACGACGCCAGCGATAACTGATGGGCAGCGTGGCGGTGTTCGTCACCACGACGCTCAACGTGGCCGTGCCACCCAGAAGCACCGTCTGGCCGAGGGGATGTTGCACAAACAGCGGGTCGATGAGCAGCTTCAGCGTGACGGGAACCGTGATGATCGATCCGATTTCGTCGCTGACCTGAACGGTGTAGATACCCCGGTGTTCCAGGCCGGCGGCGGTGATTGTAAACGTGTTGTTGGTCGCGTCAGGAATCGCGACTCCGTTGAACCGCCATTGGTAGCGCAACGTGCCGTTGCCCGTCGCGACGACGCGGAACGTCGCGTTGGAGGATGGGCGCACCGCCTGGTTGAGCGGTGGCAGGTTGATGACGGGTTGCTTGATCACGAAGAGCGTCGCGGGCGCGCTGACCGTGGAGCCGCTTGGTCCGAACACCGCCACGTCGTACGCACCGGCATGGTCGAGAGTCACATTGGTGACCGTGAGCGTGGTGTTTGTCGCGCCAGTGAGCGGAGCGCCACGGAAGCGCCATTGATACAGCACGGGCGGCGTGCCGGTGGCGGAGACCTGGAAGCTGGCGGATTCGCCTTCGTTCACGGTCACGTTCTGCGGCGGGGCGAAAATGATCGGAAGCTGGCCTGGCGGGAGATTCGCTCCCGGCGTGGACAGCGCGGCCGTCCAGTGGAACGAGTCGTTGCCGTAGGCATTGAAGGTGGATTTCTGGAGGCTCACACCCGTCGTGAAGGTCGGCCATGGAGCGCGGTTGCGGTAGCTCACATGGTCCACGCGATAGAGCGGCAGGCCATTGGTCTGCGGCGTGCCGGGGCGAAGCAGTCGGAGCGTCTCACCACTCGCGTCGAGCGCGCCGGACCACGGGCCGAAGACGGGGACGGCTTCGCTCACGCCGTACTGCGCGCGGAAGGCGGACGGGTTCGTCGAGCAGACGACAATCGTCCCGAACGGCGCAATGACCACGCCGGTGGGGAAGGAAAATGTGCCGACGCCATCAAGTTTCCAGACGTTCGTGGGGAACGAAGGATCGTGGAGAGGCACGGGGACGTTTGTGATGCTGGTGAGCTCGATAAATTCGGCGAGGCCGCCGGCCGGCGCGGAGTGAATCTCGCTGATGACCACCGGCCCGATGCGCGGCGCGGCATTCATCGCGCCGGGAGTGACGCTCGCCAGTTCCGTGAAGTCCACGCCGCCATCCATGCGCTGGTACACGCCGAACGGTTCCTCCGCCGGAGCGCCGGGGAAATCCACCGTGTCGAGGAAGCGAAGGATGTTCGTGCCGTTCATTTCGAGCAACGCGGCGTTGTCATCGAATTCGCCGAATCCGTAGCCGAGCTGCGTTGCGTTGAGGACGAGGAATTGTCCCGGTGCGAGCACGGT
>CAMCCU010000453.1 GCA_945872975.1 Pedosphaera parvula Ellin514 | reverse complement strand
GCTGCAACGGACGCTTCATCTCGACTTCGCGCACACCTGGGCCGACCTCGCGAACCCTAAGCTGATCGGCTGGGTCGGGGCCGGCGACCCGCGCAACAGCGGCACGATGAACGTGATGTTCGAGGCGTTCCTCCAAGCCTACGGCTGGGAGAAAGGCTGGCAGAAACTCACCGAGATCGGCGGGAACGTGCGGAAGTTCGACCGGCTCTCCAGCACCACGGCGAAGGATGTCACGCTCGGCGAAACCGCCTATGCCTTCGCCATCGACTTCTATGGCTTCAGCCAGATCGCCGTGGCCGGGCGCACGAACATGACCTTCGTGCTGCCGGAAGATTTCACCGCCATCAACGCCGACTGCATCGCCATCCTCAAGGGCGCGCCGAACTTGCGCACCGCGCAGCGCTTCGTGGACTTCGTGCTGAGCGAGGAAGGCCAGCGCCTGTGGTTTCTCCCGCGCGGCCACGCCGAAGGTGCGAAACAGTTCTCCATCGAGCGCATGAGCATTCGCCCGGACTTTTATGCGCGCTACAAGGGCGTCAGCAACATTGAGTTCTCGCCGTTCGATTTGAAGCAGAGCTTCGTTTACAACTCCAAGCTCGGCCGTGACCGGCGCGAAGTTCTCGCCGCAATGGTGGGCGCGCTGCTGGTGGACACGCACACGGAACTTCAAGCGGCGTGGCGCGCGATTATCGCCCGCAGGCTTCGGCCACAAGACCTCGCTGAACTAGGACGCGTGCCGTTGACCGAGCAAGAGGCGTTGAAGCTGGCGGGTGGTTCGTGGAAAGATCCCGCTGTTCGTAACCGTATGAAGACAGAGTGGCAAACCTGGGCGAGGGAGAAATATCGCAAGCTATGCGCGTCGTAATTCGCAATCTCACCAAGAAATTCGGCGAGACCGTCGCGCTGAGGAACATCTCGCTGGAGATCGAATCCCAGGAACTGTTCTTCCTGCTCGGCCCCTCCGGCTGCGGCAAGACCACCCTGCTCCGCACCATCGCGGGCTTTTACCAGCCCGATGGCGGTGAACTTTTCTTCGGCGACAAGGCGATGGCCGGCGTGCCGCCGCACCAACGCAACACCGGGATGGTGTTCCAGAACTACGCGCTCTGGCCGCACATGAACGTCGCCGAAAACGTCACCTACGGCCTCGATGTTCGGGGTATCTCGGCTGACGAAAAGAAGCGTCGTGTCGCCGAGGCGCTGGACATCGTGCAGATGGAGAAATACGCGACGCGTTCGCCGAACCAGCTCTCCGGCGGACAGCAGCAGCGCGTCGCCCTCGCCCGCGCGCTCGTCATCAAGCCCGACGTCCTGCTGCTCGACGAACCGCTCTCGAACCTCGATGCCAAGCTCCGCCTGGAAATGCGCGAGGAGATCCGCCGCATTCACGCGCAGACGAAAATCACGACCATCTACGTGACGCACGATCAGAAGGAAGCGCTCTCGCTCGCCACGCGGATGGCGGTCTTGCGCGATGGAGTCATCGAGCAAACTGGTGATCCGCGCGCCGTCTATCGTGCGCCCGCAAACCGGTTCGTGGCGGACTTCATCGGCGAGACGAACTGGCTGGAGGCCGAGGTGAGTTCGGCGACCGCGACCGAAGTCTGTCTGCAAACCGAACTGGGAATCGTGTCCGTGCCGCCGAGCGCCGAGACAAAGACGGGCAAAAAAGTCTGGCTCGGGTTTCGCCCGGAGGCCGTCCAGATCGGCGCGAATGGAACGAACTCCTTCAAGACTTCCATCGCGCACGTCAGCTATCTCGGCGAGGTCGAGCAATACGGCCTGGAATATCTGCCGGGGAAAACGATCAAAGCGTTTGAGCAAAACCCGGTCGAGATTCGCCGCGTGGGAACGCCGCTGACCGTGCATGTGCGCCCGCAGGATTGCCTCGTGCTGCCACGCGGTTGAACCAAGCCCGCGCTAGAATCGCCAGCCGGTGCCGAAGGAATAGAGATTCACGCCGGGATTGGACGAGCCGATGCCCGCGTTCGAGAGGTGCTCCAAGCGGCAACCGACAGTCCATCGCGAGCCCAGCTTCCAATTCAATCCGGCGTGCGTGGTGAACTGAAAGAACGTTCCGAAATCTGTGTTCCCAAACTGATCGCGACTGAGAACGGTGGGACTGCAACCCAGATCCAGCGCCAACGGAAACTCTCGCCACCTGAACTCAAAGCTCGGGCCTACCGTAGCAAAGGCGGCATCATCACCCCGCCCGTTCATCCATCCACCGGTCAAATCGAGTCGCGACTGGATGGTCCAGTCCTCACCCGGTTTCCAGCGCCAGGGAAGATTCCAGTTCACGTAGCCCTCGACATGATAGAAGCGCGCGTAGTTGAAAGGATTGGAGAACGCGCCGCGCACGCCGCTGGATTCGAGCTTCACGTCGAAGGCATGCACGGGGCACACCTCAAACACGGCAAGAGCGACACAGGATTTCAAAAAAATATTCATGCGACGCGCTTGACAGCCTCCCCGTCGTCCCTGTCCAGGCACCACGCGCGGGAACAAAACAACCCGCATAGCAGCAAGCCAAGGCCGGCCAAGGCCGGCAGCAGGTGGCGGACGTTCACGTAACCGACAACGTAATGCACGCCGATTGCCGCAGCGTAGGCCGCAAGTCCGCTCCAGAGGAACGAGTGCCACAGCCAGGCAGCACCACGGCGCAAACCCCAGAGCGACGCCAGCAAGTAGATCAGACCGGCCGCAATCAGCATCCCGCCGAGGGTCGCGCGATCGTGTGCCACCAAGGGAATCACCTTGGGATTTGCACCTCGCAAGAAGTCGAGCGTCGTCCCCAGATAACTCAAGTCCTCCGCCACCAACACATCCCGCACCCCAATGCTGGCGATCAGAATCCCCGCGCCCAACAAACCGACGCTGTGCATGACCAGAAGAAGCTGTCCCCACTGACCCCGTCGCCAAGCCCGGGTCTCGTTCCATTCCGGAAGTTCAAATCGGCCGCGCGGCATTTCTTTCGCGTGAACTCCCATGGCAAACAACTGGAAGAGCACGGCGGTGACGAAGCCGTGGAATGGATCGAGATAGCCAAAGCCGAGGAATAGGAAGAACGAGAAGAATCCCGCTCCAGCCGACACCAAGACACACATTCTCGCCCAATGCAGACCACGCCGCGCGCCATGCCACGACAGGGAAAGATAAAGCAAACCGATGCTGACCATCGTGCCGGCGAGGGTCACGCGATCGTGCGCCAGGAACGAAAGCAATCGCGGATTGAACTGTCGCATCTGTTCGCGACTCCATCCGCAGAACGCCTCATCGTATGGCAACACAACGCGGTGGCTCGCGATGATGAGCGCCAGCACGCTGCCGATGAGCATGGCCAGTCCCAGGAGTGCGGTCCAAAACCAGGAATACTCCGCTGGTCGGAGCGAGCGGTCAGGAACCTGGCACGACGGTGACGCAGCATCCCGCCAGAGCAGCGCTTCGTTGATCCGTTTGCACAAGCCGGGGCCCGAGAAGATCATGCCCGTATCAATCTGCAGCAGCGTGGCGCCCGCATCCAGGAATTGCACGGCGTCCGCCGGTTGATGAATGCCACCCGACGCGATGATGATCGGGCCTTCCCCAACCAATCGCCGAAAGTTCCGCACGCATTCCAGGGTGGCTCGCTGTGAAGGTTGCCCGTGAAGGCGCCCTGCTCCATCAGCGATGCTTCCATCCACCATCAAGCCATCAGCCCGCCCAGCGCCGACGGACAATTGCGCCTGCGACGGGCTGTCGTTCGTCCGCACGACAACCAACCACTTCATGGAGCGCACCTCCCCGTCCGCACGGAGCTTCATCCAAAACTCCTCCCAGTCCGCCGGTGACCATGCGCGAGATTGCGGCAGAGCGAATGAGAACCCTTCGACGATGCCGGAGAATGGGGACGCCAGCGTGACGAGCGCCTTCGCGGCATCGTTGGGCGACGCTATTGAAGGCACGGATAACCTCACGATGAACGCGGGCCTCTCGCCTTTCACCCGGCTCAAGCGTGCGGCCATCTCAGACGCATCACTTACTCCGCCCCGATTCGAAACCCATATCGATCCCTCCGTTGAATTTCGGCGTAGTTGCTCCGGCTCTAACGATTCACCTGCGGCAGCGACTGGTCCAACTTCGATGAACCCGAAACCGAATCTTGACCAGGCTCGAACGGCCCGACCTTCCGGATCCAAAGCAAGCCCGAGCCCGACCCGGCTGGAGAACTGAAAGCCATTTTCGGAGAACTGGAGTCTCGGGTCCGGCCGCATGTGCCCCAACAGGTCGATCGCCTTGCCGCCGATTTGAAAGGGCAAGGCAGCCAGCCGTCCCATGAATCCGATGGCCGCGTCTCGCGACGCCTTCGGAGAGAGCTGGAACAGCACGGGGCGCGAAACGGTGCGATAAAACCAGTCCGGCATGAGCTCAGAGTGGAGGCATCAAGGCATTCCCAAGGGCGAGGAAGATTTGCGCGCTCGAATCATCACGGCAGGCCGGTGGCTTTCATGTTCAGTTCCTTCACCAGAAACGCAAACTTGTCCGCTGCTTCCTCGATGACCTTGCTCGTCGGTTTGCCTGCGCCGTGGCCGGCTTTCGTCTCGATGCGGATGAGCACGGGATGCGGACCGCGATGTGCCTCCTGCAATCGCGCGGCGAACTTGAAGCTGTGCGCGGGCACCACGCGGTCATCGTGATCCGCAGTCGTCACCATCGTCGCGGGGTAGCTCACACCAGACTTGAGGTT
>CAMCCU010000452.1 GCA_945872975.1 Pedosphaera parvula Ellin514 | reverse complement strand
CGACGCGGTGGCTGGATTTCCAGCGTGGTGCTCTCGCTCAGGCGAAGCACGCTGCGATCAGAGAACTGGACGGCGGCGCGGCTTTGAGTGCGGGTGCGGAGACGATCACCGGGGTTCAGGGCAAGGCCGTTGGTGGCGGCCTGCCAGTTGGGCTGCGCTGCAATCTGGAACTCGACGTTGCCCGCGACTTCGATGACGTGGCTCGGGGACGAAGCAGAAGTTTTCGGCTGGGCAGGCGCTCTCACTCCGGTGAGGAGCAACAGGAGGATAAGCAAAGTGGTCCAGCGCACGCGAGGAAGATGCCAAAAGTTGGCGGACGATTGAACTCTGATCTTTCGGCAACACTCGGATTCGACGCCGCGCACCCTCCATTTCTGTGCCGTGCTGGTCAGCGGCACCAAGAAGGCCGACCCGGCGTGAAACAGAATGGGAATCTTCCGCGTCGTGGCCAGGAGCCTCGGCGGCGGCGCTGATGAATGGCGGGGAAGATTCATATCTATGTGATGGATTCCGCCGGACGCTCTCGCGCGCCCGGCGGATTGTGGCTGATCAATTCAATGTTGGACCTTCATCATTGGCCGGGCGCCTTGGCGTTGAAGCTACCCGAGTCTGTGTCCTTGAGCTCATCCGCGTCATATTGGCGGCGGATGAAGGTGCCCGCCGTCGGACCCGCGTAGGTCAGGTCGTATTCGTCCCACTTGTCGGCCTTGAACTGCACACGCAGCGTGGCCGTGTTCGCGCCGGTCGAGGTCAGGACGTAGGTGAAGTCCGTCGGGTTGCTGTTATCAGTCTGCAAACCAGCGGTCGCGCTGGTGAACTTCAGATACTCGCCCGTGTTCATGAAGAAGTCGTAGTCGCCGGGAGGCGGATTATTCGTCGAGCCGCCGCCGTTGTAGGCGTAGGGCAGAACGGAGTTGGTGCTGAAGATGCCCGCCTGATTGGTGTAGAGCGTGCCGAGGCGATACAGGCGGCGATTGAACGTCGCGGTCGATCCGTCCACGTAGGTGAGGTCGTATTCTTCGCGGTCGCCACCGAGGTTGTAGTAGCCGTAGGTGATGACGAGGCTGGCGGTGTTCGAGCCGTGGTCCGCGTAGGTGTACATGTAAACATTGCCGCCGGGAGACGTCTCAATCTCTTCGCTCTGCGACGCACCGGGCGTGGCGTAACCGTAGCTCTGTCCGGAGAACTGATATTGATCGGGCGAGGGCGCCGTGTACACGAAGTAAGTCTTGCCGAAGAGTGACGCGGGAGGTGCGGGAGGCGCGGTGGGCGTGACGACCGGCGGCCACACGGCGGCGGTGTTGGTATTGGCGGGCGGCGTCGTGTAACTGCCGCTTGGGGCAAGCTGCATGTTCTGGCTGAACGCGCCGGAGTCGGTGTCCTTCAGCACACCGCGACGGTAGAGGCGGCGGACGAAGTGGCCGGACGAACCGTCCGTGAACGTGAGGTCGCACTCGTAGCGATCCCCGCCCATGCCGTAGTAACCGAAGCTGAGATTCAGCGAGGCGGTGTTCGAGTTGAGGACGGTGTAGGAGTAAACGAGCGCGTTGGTGGGCAGACCTTCCTGCACGACGCCCTGGACTTCGCGACCGTTGTGATCATCGAGGAAGTCGTAGCGGTCCGGCACGCCCGACGACTGGAAGTAATAGACCTGGTTCGAGAGTGAAGCGGGCGGCGCGGGCGGAGCCACAGGCGGGGCGACGATGACGTAAGGGTTCACGACCGGCGCGTTGGTGCCGCCGGTTGTCGGAGCAATGCCGGTGATGCGGAACGGACCCGCGTCGTGATCCTTCAACTTGCCGTCACGATACTCGTCGCGCGACCACGTGCCGACGCCGGGTCCGGTGAAGGCGAAGGTGAGCTTGTCGATCCGGTTGGACGCGTACGTCAGTTCCGCTTTCGCCTCGTTCGCGCTGAGGCGGGTGTAAGCGTAGCTGAACAGATCGGAATCCTCGGAGACATCCAACCCCACTGTTGCCGTGTTGAATTTCATCAAGTCGCCGCCCGGCTCGTCATCCAGTTCCATGCTGATGCCGGTGAGCGCCCACGGGGCGAAGCCGTTGGTCGGCGCGTCGGAGATCACGACGCGCACATATTCGTGATTCGAGCCGTCATCCGGCCGCGCGGAGCGAAGGCGACGCTCATGTCCGCCGTGACCGTAGATGCTGTCATCGACGTTCTGCCAGTCCACGAGGTTCGTGGAACGCTGGAGCTGATAGTAGTGGCCGCGCTCGACCTGAAACTCGATTTCGGTGGCGTGCCGAACTTCAATTTCGGCGGCAGTGACGCCGCCGATCCCGCCGAGGGCCACGGCTGCGGCGACGGCGAAGTTGGCGAAGGAGTGTTTCATACGATGGTTTGTTTTGTAGTTTGTTTTGATTAACGACACTGCGGCTTGTTCTTCGCCGGCGAGTGACGAGCCTCCTTTAGCAGCGGCCTTGCCAACGCGATTTTACAGGGGAATCCGGCGGAATCGATGCCGCCTGGAACACTCGCTGTTCCGCTTGCGGAACAGTTGTTCCACCGCCGGAGGGTACGATGCGGAATAGAACAGACTCTCGTGGTGGAAAACTACTCCCGTTGTGACCCACGCAACACAGTGACGCCTCAGGTCGAGTGATACGGCTTTGCGTGGGAGCGCCGGGCATTGCCCGGCTTGAGCCAAATGAATGTTCCCTGCCGAGCGATGCTCGGCTACTCGATGCGCACCCGCAGAAAGGCGTTTGAGTTGATGAAGATGTTCGTCAACACGATCAGCGAGCCGTCGCCTGAATAGCTGTTGGTCCACGGCTGCCACGGGTGATCCAGCGCGTCGGTCTGCTCGACAACGTAGCGCTGACCGGCGATGCCGGGAAACGACAACACCATTGATCGATCGGCTTGCGGCGTGAGTTGTATCTGCGGCGGAATGACCACATTCAACGGCATGAGCACGTCCAGCGGTTCACCGACGTGGCTGAAGATCGTGGCGTGATATTCGCCGGAATGGGCCGGTGTGATGTTCACGAACTGGAGAAAACCGTTAGTCTCGCCGGCGAGGAGATTCGTTCCCTTGTGCCAGACGAAGTGCAGCGGCGGGCTGCCGGTGACCGCAGGCTGCAAGATTACGCTCAACCCGGATGCCATGTTGCCGGGGCTTGGAGACTGCAAAAGCGTCGGCACCACCGGCAGGCGGTTCGTGTCGAGCATGTAGTTCAGTCGTGCGATGCCGCGCGCGCCGTTGACGCCGTCCAGCACGAGAAGGAACTGGCGGTTCCTCGGTGCGGCAAATTCCAGCCGCGCCGCGCCGTCGGTGCCAACGCTGTCGTTGTCGCAGGTCAGTGGAATCAGGTCGGCGTAACTGGTGAGCGGTGGATTGAAAGTGTAGGCCGCGATGAACGTGTCGAAGCTGCTGCCGATGGTGTCGAGCACCAGCGTGCCGTCGGCGGGTGGCTGGTAGGCATACCAATAGGAGGCACCGCCATTGAGACCGCAGTGGTTCGGTTCAGATGGATCGGGCGTGGCGTAGGTGGTGTTGAAAACTTGCGAGCCGTTGTAGCCGCGCGAGACGCCGGCAGCGGCAGCGGAGAACACAGGACCGGACGCGGCGCGGAATTCACCACCGCCCAGGAGAAGTCCGTCCACCAGCGCGTCGAACGTCTTGTCGCGGGCCAGCGCGTTCGTTGCACCGTCGGTGTTAATCTGCACTTCGGTCGGCGGCGTGTAGAATTGCTGGCCGTCCACGCGCACTCGCAATTGGTAGCGGCCCACGTTGGTTGTCTGAAAGCTGGCGACAACAAGGTTCGTGGTGAACTCGTCCAGACCGACGCCGTTGAAATACCAGCGGAGATCGGCAGCGCCGAGGTTGGTGAGGGTGACGGCGAGTTCCACCGCTTCGTTCAGTTGCACCGCACGGTCGGCGGGGATGCTCAGAATGACCGGCGGTGCCACGCTGATCGCATCGATGCGCCACCGCAAAACAACTGTGCCGGTCGCGCCGAAGTATCCGTCCACGGCAATTTCGTAACGATGACCGGCGGTCGCACCGAACTCGACCCTGCTGCCATGCCCGAATCCTTCCGAGTCGTCCTCGCTCGCCACGAGTTGGAGTTGCTCAAACGTCGTGTCGCCAGGATCTCGGAAACGGTAGGCGGCAAGCACGGTGTCGAAATCACTGCCGCCCGTCTGAAACCGGACGATGCAATTCGTCGGCGCGACCCACGAAATCCACATCGAATGGCCGCCCCGCTTACCGCCGTGAAGAGGTTCACCCGGATCGATGGTAGCACTACTGTTATTGGCCGTGAGATCGCCCGTGGCACTCGTGAACGTCACGCGATTGGTGAAATGATCCTCCAACGACTGGGCCACTGCGTCTCCGCTCAAGCAAAGCCAGACGCAGGCCAGGCCCAAAAAACTGAGCGCGCCTCTCCGCTGCCTTCGCCAGGCTGCACTCGATAAACTGGATACGACGATTTTCATCAGGCACTCGTCCGAACTAACTCAAACTCCCAAGGAAGGCGGTGCAATGAGTCTGGCCTCATCCCGGCATTCCCGGCATTCGCGATAGGTCTCCACCGACACAAGTCGCGCGCGGCTTCATTCCCTGCGATGAAGCGTCCGATCTACGGACCCAGAAAAACCCGGCCCACGGTGTTGGATCGCTGGAAGTTCCCGCCTGCCATCTGCTGGCGTTGCAACACGACACCGTGAAGAGCCGTGGCCCGTGCCGAGTCCGGCAGTGTGATGGAGCCG
>CAMCCU010000451.1 GCA_945872975.1 Pedosphaera parvula Ellin514 | reverse complement strand
CGATCGCCGAAGGGATTGTGTGGAAATTCCGTGAGCGTCTCCGGGGACTTCCTATCGCTGGGAAGATGGCAGGTGATACAGCGGTTGAGGTCCTTGGTCAGGAACCGGTCGTAGTGCTTTTCGAGTGCCGACTTGTTTGCCGGCGTGGCGTGGAGCGGCGATGGCGCGGCCGCGGAGATGACGAGCAGGCCGGCGACGCGGAGAATCGCCGGCAAAGGTGCGCGTGCCAGTCGAGGAGTCATTGTGAAACGAGAGTGGCAGAGCGAGGGGGACTTGCAAGTCTGCGCACTGCCTTGCACGAGGGCGGTGGAAAATTTTCTGTTGGCCGGACGGGAGAAGCGTCTAAGGTTGCAACAATCAATCTGACGAATTTTATGATGCGACTGAAATGGATAGCTTCCCTGGCCCTGGTTGCCCTTGTTTCCACCTCAACCCTGCGCGCGGCGGAACCGCTCCGCGTGTTCATCCGCGGCGGCATCAAGACCCACGGCCCGGGTCAGCATGATCATCCGCGGTTCCTGGGCGAGTGGACCAAACTTCTCACCGAGCGCGGCGCGAAGGTCGAGGGCGCGATGGATTTCCCGACGGCCGATCAGCTGGAGAAGTCCGATGTGCTGGTGATGTTCGCGGCGGAGGCGGGCACCATCAAGCCGGACCAGCGTCAGTATCTCGACAAGTTCCTCAAGCGCGGCGGCGGCATGGTCTGCATCCATGACGCGGTGTGCGGCAAGGACGCGCAGTGGTTCAAGACGATCATCGGCGGCGCATGGGAGCACGGTTACTCGAAGTGGTATGAGGGCGAAATGAGCTTCTACTACATGGACACGGAGCATCCGATCACGAAGGGCGTGTCGAACTTCGAGCTGGACGACGAGCTTTACTACGACCTCCACATGATGCCCGAGGCGCGAATCCTGGCCGCGAGCTATACCCCCAAGGGACGGAACAACTCGCGCACTGGTACGAGCAACAAGCCGTCCGTGTACGACATCCAGCCGCAGATGTGGACCTACGAGAAGGATAACCATCGCGCGTTCGTCTCGCTGCTCGGGCATAATTACAAGACGTTCAATCTCCCCCACGTGCGCGCGGTCATGCTGCGTGGCATCGCTTGGGCGGGGAAGCGGTCGAACGTGGATGAGTTCTGCAACAAGGAAGAGGTCGCCAGCCTGCGCTATCCCGAAGGTGGGCCGACCGCGCCGGAGAAGTCGGCGGCGAAGCTGGAAGTGCATCCGGATTTCAACATCCAATTGGTCGCCGCCGAGCCGCTGATCAACAAGCCGATGAACATCGACTGGGACGCGGCGGGTCGCCTGTGGGTCGCCGAGACGCCGGAATATCCGAATGGGCGGCGCGAGCCGAAGGCGGAGATGAAAGACGCACCGTGGAAGGACACTGGCTTCCGCGTCCGCCCGCCGACGAAGGATCGTCCGGCCATCGACCGCATCTCGATCCTCACGGACACCGATGGCGACGGGCGCATGGACAAGAAGGAGATTTTCTACGAAGGCCTAGAGCTGGTGACGAGCTTCGTTCTCCACAAGGACGGCGTCATCGTCTCGCAAGCGCCGGACATCCTCTGGCTGCGCGACGTTAATGGCGACGGCAAGGCAGAGAAGGTTGAGAAGCTCTACACCGGCCTCGGCACTGGCGATACGCACGCGGTGATCAACAACCTGCGCTGGGGTGTGGACGGCTGGATTTACGCGACGCATGGCTACAGCTCGAGCGCGCATGTTTACAACGGTGACAAGTCGAAGGACTTCGGCGGCATTGGTTCCGGCGTGCTGCGGTTCAAGCCGGACGGATCGATGATCGAGCAGGTTTCCTCGAAGGGCGGCAACACATGGGGCATGGAGATCGCGTCGGATGGCGAGCTCTTCTACACGCAGCCGACGAGCGGCGATTTGCTGAACCACATCGTCATGTCCGAGGGCGAGCTCTCGCGCGGCAAGGTCGGCAGCGCCACGAGTTACAAGCCCGTGATCAAGGGCCAGAAATCCTTCCCGCTGATTACCTACAACCAGCAGGCTTACGTGCAGATCGATCTCGTCGGCTATTTTACGGCGGCGGCGGGCTGCGCTATTTATGGCGGCGGCTCGTGGCCGGCGGAATGGAATTACAGCTACTTCACCACCGAGCCGACTATCAACATCATCCATCATCAGGTTGTGGAGCCGAATGGCGTCACCTTCAAGGCGCACAAGACGCGCGAAGCGGAGTTCATCGGCGGACGTGATAAATGGTTCCGCCCGATCGACACGCGCATCGGACCCGACGGCGCGCTTTACATCACCGACTTCTACAACCAGGCGGTCACTCACAACGACACGCGCGGAACGATTCACGGCCCGGCCAACGCGGCGCTGCGTCCGGACCGCGATCATTACTTCGGCCGCATCTGGCGCGTGAACCACAAGCAGGCCAAGACGCTCAAGGTGCCGAACATCGCGAAGGCTTCGACGAAAGACCTGGTCGAAGCGTTGCAGAATCCGAACCGCCATGTGCGCCAGAACGCGCAGCGTCTGCTCGTGGAGCACAACGATCCGAAGACGCCGGATGCCACCAAGCGTCTGCTCAGCTCGTGGAGCTTCCGTGGATTGGAAGAGGCGCAGATGCACGCCTTGTGGGCGCTGCACTTGATGGGTCGCCTCGACGGCGCGGTGCTCCAGCAGGCGGTCGCAGTGGATGGCAAACCGGCGGTGCAAAAAGCCGCGCTCCGCATCGCGGCCGAGATTCCTCCAGCGAAACGTGCGGATGTCACGGCGGGAATTCTGCGTCGGGTGAACGACAGCAATGCACGGGTCCGGCTCGAAGCCATCAACGCGGTCGCGTCGCTTCCTTCCACGCCGGAGATTCGCCAGACGCTGGTGGAAGCGTATCCAGATCTCAACGACCAGTGGCTCGAATCCGCCGTCATCGGCGTCGCCGCGAAGAGTCCGGTGGAATTCATCGAAGCTGCGGCGTCTGCCCGTAAGCCGAGTGAGTTTGAAAACCTGGTGGTGCAGTTGAGCTCGCTGGCGGCGGCGAAACAGGATCCAGCCCTTGCTGCCAGAATCGTGACTTCGCTCGCGGCGAAGCCGGTGAGCGCGGATGCGCTGAAGAAGATCGCGATCGAGAATCTCGCCAAGAATTTGAAGGCGGACGTTGTTCCCGTGTGGTCCGGTGAATTGCAGAAGGCGCTGCAAACTCTGTTGCGCGCGCCGAATCCGGCGTTGCCGGCGGCTGTGTTGCCGCTCGTTGCGCGCTGGGACAAGGACGGCAAGCTGGCGTCCGAGACGAAGGCGCTTGTGACCTCTCTGACGGGCAAGTTGAAGGACGACACGCAACCGGACGACACCCGCGCCCAAGTCGCGGCGAGCCTCGTCGGTGTTCGGCAGATGAACGCGGAGATTCTGCCGTCGGTCGCCGGGATTCTCGGTTCGTCTGCCTCGGCATCGTTGCAGAAGCGCGTGATCGAATCACTCGGCACGACGGGTGATGCTGCGGTGGCTCCGCTTCTGGCCGATGCTTACGCGAAGATTCCCGCGGAGTTACAGGACGCCGCATTCGCGCAGATCGTGAAGCGCGCGGACTGGTCGCTTGCGCTGGTGGAGGCGGTGAAGAACGGCAAGGTGACTCTCGCGAATCTCGGGCCGTCGTCCGTGCATCGTCTCCGGATGCACAGTGATCGCGCGGTGGCGAAACGCGCGGGCGAAGTAATCGATGAATTGCGCGGGCCAGAGGCGAAGGAGAAGAACGCGCTCCTTGCGAAGCTCACGCCCGAGGTCGAGAAGCCGGGCAACATTGAGAACGGCAAGAAGCTCTTTGTGCAGAACTGCGCCGTCTGCCACAAGTTCAACGGCGAGGGTAAGGAAGTCGGTCCCGAGCTCTCAGGCATGGGCGCGCATGGTCCGGCGGAGTTGCTCGTTGCCATCCTCGATCCGAATCGCGAGCTCGATCCGAGCTTCGTGGCGTGGAGCATCGAGACGAAGGACGGCGAGACTTACGACGGCGCGATCGCCAGCGAGAACCGCGCGACCGTGACCTTGCGCAACAACAGCGGCGAGACGGCGGTGAAGACGGCGGACATCAAGAGCCGTCGCAACACCGGACGCTCGCTGATGCCGGAAGGCTTCGAGGCGCTCGGCGCAGACGCGTTGCGCGACATGCTCGCGTATATCTGCGGCAGCGATGCGAAGTATCGCATCATCGACCTGCGCAGCACCTTCACGGCGAACAGCACCGAGGGCATTTACATCAGCCGGGAATCCAAGAGCGAATCGGTGATCTTCAAGAAGTTCGGCCTGATCAAGGCGGGCGATGTTCCGTTCGAGATCATTCATCCGGCCAAGACCACGAGCGGGAACAACGTCGTGGTGCTCAAGGGCGGCAGCGGTCTGGCGAAGACGTTCCCGCGGAAGGTCGAGACCGGCACGCTGAACGTGAAGGCGAGCCGGTTGCATTTCCTTGGCGGCGTCGGAGGCTGGGCATTCCCGTGCTGCGGCGAGAACAAGAACGAGAATGTTCCGGTCGCCAAGGTGACGGTGACCTTCGCCCAGGGCGCGATCGAGGAGTTCACTTTTAAGAACGGAGTGGAGTTCGCGGACTACAATGGGCCGTTCAACGTGCCCGGTTCGAAGGCGGTGGATGATGTCGTGCGCAATGGCCAGATCCGGACCTTCACGCGTTCGCTGAAGAACAAGTCACCGATCCAGAAGATCGCGATCGAAAGTTTCAACAACGCCGTCGCACCGACGTTCGTCGCCATCACGGCGGATACGACGGAAGGCAAG
>CAMCCU010000450.1 GCA_945872975.1 Pedosphaera parvula Ellin514 | reverse complement strand
CAAACCGTGCATCGCGACACGAACCCACGTTACCACCGGCTCATCGAAGCCTTCCGCGAACTGACCGGCGTGCCGATGGTTTTGAACACATCGTTCAACGAAAACGAACCCGTCGTCTGCCGCCCGCAAGAAGCCCTCGACTGCTTTCTGCGCACAAAAATGGACGTGCTGGTGCTGGGTGATTGGATGGTCACGCGCTGAACAGTGACGCAGACGCATTCCATGTCCGAACTGGCAGAATTTCCAGGCTGCGAACTCATCGAACGCGGACTGGCCGACTACGCAGCGGGCCAGGTCACGCCGGAGTCCTGTCTGCTGGCCGTGGCTTGGGGCCGCCTCCAACGAAACGGCCTGCCCCTGCCCGCGCGCACGCCCGAGCGTTTTCCGGAGCCCGAGCTTCAGCTTTACGAGCTGCTTCGGCGCGAGGGCGGTGACGCCTACTCGCGTTACAATGCCCTATTGCGCCGACTCATCAGCTTCGAGCAATCGTTGGCCCAGCACCATCATCGTTTATGAAAGGTATCATCCTCGCAGGCGGTGCCGGCTCAAGGCTCTACCCGTTGACCTTGGTGGCGAGCAAGCAGCTCCAACCAGTGTATGACAAGCCGATGGTTTACTACCCGCTGACCGTGCTCATCGCCAGCGGCATCCATGAAATCTGCCTTATCTCCACGCCGCACGACCTGCCGCGTTTCCGCCAACTCCTCGGCGACGGAAGCGCGTGGGGCATCGCGATTGAGTATCGCGAGCAACCGAAGCCCGAGGGCATCGCGCAGGCCTTCCTCATTGCGGAGAGCTTCATCGGAGGGCAGCCGGTCGCGCTGATACTGGGCGACAATATTTTCTTCGGCGGCGATGCCTTTCCCCGTGCGGTGACCGCGTTTCGGGGTGGGGCGGCGGTCTTCGCCTACCACGTCCACGACCCGCAGCGCTACGGCGTGGTTGAATTTGATGCGACGGGCCGGGCGATTTCCTTGGAGGAGAAACCGAAGCAGCCGAAGAGCAATTACGCCGTGCCCGGCGTTTACCTCTACGATGAGAACGTCGTGGCTTTCACCAAAGCCCAGCAGCCTTCCCCGCGCGGCGAACTGGAGATCACCGACCTGAACAAGGAATACCTCCGGCGCGGCCAGCTCGCCGTGCATCGCTTGAGCCGCGGCTTCGCGTGGCTGGACGCGGGCACGAGCACGAGCCTGCACGAAGCCTCGGCCTACGTGCAGACCATCGAGAAACGGCAGGGCATCAAGATCGGGTGTCCCGAAGAGGCGGCGTTGCACCGGAATTTTCTGAGTTTGGAGCGCTTCGAAGCGCTGCTGGCCCAACTGCCAAACTGCGAATATCGCGATTACCTCCAGAGCGTCGCCGTGGAATTCCGTCGGACGGCGCGGCCCATTGAAACCCCATGAACCTCCTCGTCACCGGCGGGTGCGGCTTCATCGGCTCCCATGTGCTGGACCATGTGCTGGCGCAGTCGGCAGTCGCGCGCGTCGTCAACCTAGACTGCCTCACCTACGCTGGCCGGTTGGAGAACGTGACCGCTGCGGCCGCCAGCCTGAAGTATAGCTTCGAGCAGGTGGACCTGCGGGACAAGCCCGCCGTCGTCCGCGTCGTGCGCGAGCACGCCATCACGCACGTCCTGCACCTCGCCGCTGAATCGCACGTGGACCGCTCCATCGAAGGCCCCGGTGACTTCATCCAGACCAACATCGTCGGCACCTTCAACCTGCTCGAAGCCTGCCGTGAATTCTGGCAAAATCAGAAATCAGAAATCAGAAATCAGAGATTTTTGCACGTCAGCACCGACGAAGTCTTCGGCAGCCTTGGCACGACCGGCCACTTCACCGAGACCACGCCCTACGCACCGAACTCGCCCTACTCCGCCAGCAAGGCCGCCAGCGACCTCCTCGTCCGCGCGTATCACCAAACCTACGGCCTCGACACCGTCATCACGAACTGCTCGAACAACTACGGCCCACGGCAGTTCCCAGAGAAGCTAATCCCCGTCGTCATCAACAAGGCAGCGGCTCGCCAGCCCATCCCCGTCTATGGCGACGGCCTAAACGTGCGCGACTGGCTCTACGTGACCGACCACGCGCAAGCCCTCTGGCAGGCATTGCTGCGCGGGCGCCCCGGCGAGACCTACTGCCTCGGAGGCGGCAACGAATGGCCGAACCTCCGCATTGTGGAACTGATCTGCGACCTCGTGGACGAACTGGCCCCGCAGCTCGGCGGAAATTCTCGCAAGCTCATCACTTTCGTGAAAGACCGCCCCGGCCACGACCGCCGCTATGCCATTGATGCCGGCAAGATAGAGCAGGAATTGGGGTGGCAGCCCGCGCACACCTTCGAATCCGGCATCCGCGAGACGGTGAGATGGTATCTCGCACAGCCGCGCGGTTGAATCCTATCGCCATGACTTCCGCCGCTCCCGCCCAGCCGCTCCGCCGCCGGCACTGCCTGAAGCTGTTCCTCGCGGCCAGCCTGCTGGTTTGCGTGCTCGCGGTCGTGGCCTGGCAAACCCGTGAGCGCTGGCTGGCGGGGATGATTCACGCCTGGGTGGTGAACGATCCCGTCGAGCGCGTGGACGCCATCGTGGTGCTGGGCGGCGGCTCCCAGTATCGCACCTTCGCCGCCGCACGGCTGTTCAAGAACGGACAGACGATGCGGGTGCTTTACCCCGACATCGCGCTCTCGGTGGAGGATGTGAGTCTGGGCCGGACAATCAGCCCGGAAACTGAGTTGATCGGCCGGGTGCTGGAACATGAGGGCGTGCCCCGGAGCGCGCTTGAGATCATCGGACGTGGGGTCAACAGCACGCACGACGAGATTCTGGCCGTGCGCGCCTGGGCGGAGCACCACCACGCGCGGACCATCCTGGTGCCCACAGACCCTTATCACACCCGCCGCCTCAGCCGGCTCGGGCGCAAGCTGTTCAGCGGCTCAGAGACGCGGCTGCTCGTCACGGTGGTGGACCCGCCGGGTTACCGCTGGCAGGAATGGTGGCGGGACGAACGGGGTGTCACGGTGTTTCAGTTGGAGTTGATCAAGAGTGTCCTCTACGCCTTCAAGTAGCGTTCCCCCGGTTGCCCACCGGTGGCGTCGTGTGCGCTGGCTGCTGGCGGCGGGGCTGGTCTTGGCGGTCATGCTCGTGGTGCTCCGGCAGCCTTTGCTGCGGGGGGCGGCGCACCTGTGGATTGTCGAAGCCAGTCCGTTTGCGCCCGTCGATGCCGTGGTGGTGAATGCCTCAGGCCGGCATTCGATTTTAGACCGGTCAGCCCAGTGGGTGCGGGACGGCCAGGCCACGCGGATGATCCTGTTGCGGGGTGAGACGCGGGCCACGGATCGGGCGGGGATCACGCCGCCGATTTTGGAGACGCGCCTGCGGCAATTGACGGAGCAAGGTGTGCCGGAATCGGCACGAGTGCTGGTGGGTGAGGAGTTGCTCACCTATCACGCGGAGGTTTCCACCCTGGCCGCCTGGGCGCGCAGCCATGCGGTCGGGCCGGTGATTTTCCCTGTGGAGCCGTTTGCCACGCGGCGGGTGGCACGGCTCGCGCGGCGGGTGTTGGCCCCAGCGGGTGTGCGGGCGATGGTGGTGCCGGTGGCCGTGCCGGAATACGACGTGGACCGCTGGTGGCAGAGCAAAGAGGGGCTGCTGGCCTTCGAGAAGGAGTGCGTGCTCGCGCTCTACTACTGGTGGCGTTACTGAATGCTGACATGGCGAACGAGAAACCCAGAGAGTTGATCATCGAGGCCGGCCGGGCCGAGCAGCAATACTGGCGCGACCTGTGGCACTTCCGGGAGCTGTTCTACATTCTCGCGTGGCGCGACATTCTGGTGCGCTACAAGCAGACCGTCATCGGCATTGCCTGGGCTGTGATCCGGCCCTTCGTGACCGTGGTCGTGTTCACCCTAGTCTTCAACCGCATCGCCAAGCTCGAGGCCCCGGAGGGCGTCCCTTACGCCCTGTTTGTAAGTGTGGCGATGATGCCGTGGCAGTTCTTCGCCTCGGCACTTTCAGAGGCCAGCGGCAGTCTGCTCAACAACTCCGGCCTGATCTCCAAAGTCTATTTTCCGCGCCTCATCATCCCCGCCGGGTCGGTGATCACCAGCCTGGTGGACTTCGCCATCACGCTGGTCATGCTCGCGGTGCTGATGGTCTGGTATCAGTATGCGCCGGACTGGCGCGTCCTCACCCTGCCGTTGTTCATCCTCCTGGCGTTCGCCGCCGCGCTGGGCAGCGGGCTTTTCCTCTGCGCGCTGAACGTGAAATACCGGGACTTCCGTTATGTGGTGCCCTTCATCGTCCAGTTCGGCCTTTACGTGTCGCCGGTGGGCTTCAGTAGCACCAAGGTGCCGGAGCATCTCCGCTGGCTTTACGATTTGAACCCGATGGTCGGGGTGATTGACGGCTTCCGCTGGGCGTGTCTGCGCGGGACCGTCCCGCTAGAGATGCACACCCTGGCTTCCTCTGTGGTCGTGATCGCTGCCATGTGCGCCTATGGAATGTGGTATTTCCGGAAGACGGAAAAAATCTTCGCCGATGTGATCTGAAGACGGAGTTCAGATAACGGAAGTCAGCGATCAGAAGTCACGGCTTCCACCCACATCTCATGGAAATCCGATCCGCCAAGGACTTGGACGTGTATCAGCAGTCATATGAGCTGGCGATGCAGATCTTCGAATTGAGCCGCTCTTTCCCCTCAGAAGAGCGATTTGCCCTTACCGGCCAGATTCGGCGCTCCTCTCGTTCCGTTTGTATGAACCTACGGGAAG
>CAMCCU010000449.1 GCA_945872975.1 Pedosphaera parvula Ellin514 | reverse complement strand
GGCTACCACACCGCCCGCACGGAAGCGGAGAAGGCGTTTGGCAATTCAAACGTTTACATCGAGAAGTTCATCGAGAACCCGCATCACATCGAGTTTCAAATCCTTGGCGACAATCGAGGCAACATCATTCACTTGGGCGAACGGGATTGTTCCATCCAAAGGCGCAATCAGAAGATCCTTGAGGAAACGCCGTCGCCACTTCTTGAAAACAAGTTCAAGAAATTGCGGGAGAAGATGGGCAAAGCCGCGATTCGCATTGCCGAGATGGCGCACTATACCAACGCCGGCACAGTGGAGTTCATTGTTGACGATCACGGGAACTTTTACTTTTTGGAAGTCAACAAACGCATTCAGGTCGAGCACCCCATCACTGAAGAAGTTACCGGATATGATCTGGTGAAACTTCAGATCATGATTGCGATGGGCGAACCGCTCAAACTCTCCGAAAAGGATGTCCAATTCCGAGGGCACGCAATTGAATGCCGGATCAATGCAGAAGATCCTTTCGACGACTTCCGGCCTTCACCGGGGCGAATTGAAATGTATTACGCACCCGGCGGACGCGGCGTGCGGGTCGATAGCCACGCTTACGCGGGCTACAGCATCCCGCCTCACTACGATTCAATGATCGGAAAGCTGATCACCTACGGTAAAGATCGTCGCGAAGCGATGGATACGATGAGTCGCGCGCTCAGCGAGTACATGATTACGGGAGTAAAGACCACGATCCCGTTTGAGCTCGCGATTCTGCAAGACCCCAATTTCCGTCGTGGCGTTTACTCGACGAATTTCGTCGAAACGCTCCTCAGCGGCGCCCGCCGCGAACTCATCGAGGAAAAGGCGTAGTTTCTCTACTTCCCCAGCGGGCAATCGTCCCGCATTGGCGTAAAAATTTGCCTGCGGAAAGATTTGCGGCATCATTCGCTGCATGACAAAACGAGATCCAATCCCGGTCACTGTCCTTACCGGCTTCCTTGGTGCCGGTAAAACGACGCTCTTAAACCATCTCCTTTCGCAAAACCATGGCTACAAGTGCGCCATCATCATCAATGAGTTCGGAGCCATCAGCATCGACAACCAACTGATCGTCGGGGTGGACGAGGAAATACTCGAACTGAATAACGGCTGTCTCTGCTGCCGCGTGCGCGGCGACTTGATCAAAAGCCTCGAAGGGCTGATCCAGAAACAGAAGCGCTTCGACTACGTCCTGATCGAAACAACCGGGCTCGCAGATCCAAGCCCCTTGGTCCACACCTTCAAAGCTTCAGACCTCGCAGACAAGATGCGTCTCGATGGAATCATCACCGTCGTGGACGCCCGACACCTCGAAAAGGAGTTAGCGGACGGCCCGGAGCCGACGGCCCAGCTTGCATTTGCAGACGTCGTTCTCCTGAACAAAACTGACCTTGTTTCACCCGATGAACTGGAGCGAGTGGAAGCGCGCATACGAAAGATTAACTCGCTCGCCACGCTCCACCACACGCTCAACTCCCAGATCGAGCCGGCAAAAATCTTCAATCTCAAGGCGCGCGAGCTGGCGGGAAACTTCAGCCTGCCTGAAAGCGCGACTCACGAGCATTCTCATGGTCATGCTGATCACGATCACAAATGCACTCCCGATTGCGATCATGACCATACGCACATCGAGGATCACGAACATCACCACCATCATGATGAGAGCGTAACCTCATTTTATCTCAGCGATGATCGCCCGCTCGACCTGAAGAAGGTCGAAGCGTGGCTAAGCGAACTGATTCGAGAACTCGGCTCTACCATCTACCGAAGCAAAGGCATCTTGCAGATCCAAGGCCAGGCAAAACGTGTCGTCTTCCAAGGTGTGCAGACCATGTTTGACGCGAAGCCGGATCGCCTCTGGAACATCGGGGAAAAGAAAATCAGTCAACTGGTCTTTATTGGCAAGGATCTCGACGAAGCGAAGATTCGCCGTGGATTTTCCGCCTGCATCGCATGACAAGACTTGCTGGGGGCTTGCGAAAAAACTGCGGATGCCCCATTCATTGACTCAGCCTGACTCATCTCGCATTTATGCCACTCTACGAATATGAACTGTGCGATGGAAGCTGCACCGCGTGCGGCGGCAAGTTCACGTTGCGCCGGCCGCTGAGTGCCGCCGAACTCACCAAGTGTCCCGGCTGCAAACGTCCGGTGCGAAAACTCATCTCCGGCTTCAGCACGCCGAACATGCTGAAACCCACCTCCTTTACCGATGCCAAGAAGGCTGGGTTCACCGTCTTCAAAAAGATCGGCAAGGGCGAATACGAGCGCCAGTAGGATTCCTCTCCGGGAATAAAAATAACGCAGCCGGACCAATGCCCGGCTGCGTGTTATCTTCGAACAGAGAATCGTTTCGCGCCCGTTACTTTCCGTCACGCTTGGCTTCCCAATCACGCGAGCGAGTTTCCCCATCACGCTCGGTCTCAGTTTTACCCTTGATCGAATCGCCGCTTAATTTGCCACTGTATTTCGCGGTCATCTTGTTGCCGTTAAATTCGCGGGTGACCGAGAACGAGATTTCCTCACCCTTAATCTTGGCGTTTTCGATGGCCGTATCACCGTTTCGACCAGAGACCGTCCCTGTCAATTTGTCCCCCTCGAGTTTCAGCTTCAGTGTCGTTTCGCGAGCCTGGCCATTCTGTCCAGTGAAACTCCATTTCCAAGTTCCCGTTGGATCCGCCTTTTTATCCTCGGCGTTCGCGGTGGCAGTGAGAGCAAGCAATAGACAGACAGCTAGCTGGAGGCAAGAGATAAGCGTTCGTTGCATAAGAAGTTCAGTTGGGATTTCGATGCGCCGAACACGACAAGGATAGCTCCGCATTCGCGGTTCCCAATTCGGCTTGCACCTTAAGACCGACGCGCACTGCTCCCGGTTACCATCATTTATCGCCGTCACGTTCTCCAAACCCATCTGGTCAAACTTACTCGTGGCTCCATAATCGCAACCGTTCCTCCAGCGCCGCCAGATTGGATGCTGTCGGCAGCATATTCGGAAAATCCGCCGCGAGTTGCGACATCGTCGGCACCGTTCCCCACGCCGTCACGCGAAACACTTCCATCGCGGACGCGCCCTTGATGCCCAGTTCACGATTCTTCCGGTCGAACCGCGCGCGCAACGTCTTCATCCACTCCGCCAATGAAGCTGGCGGCGCCATGTTGTGCCGGCCCACCCACGGAAGCCACTCGACGATCTGCGATTGATGGCACCATGTCATTTCGCCAATCGCGGGAAACGCCGCCTCCACGTCGATCGCGAAATCGTACGCGTTCGCCCCGAACATGTAGCCATCGTAAACATTCAAAATCACCGGCACCTTGCACGGCACCGACTTCGTTTCGTCCGCCGGATACTCCGGGGTGAACGCATGCGGCACATTGATCATGTAAGCCACCCGTCGCACGGCCTCCGCGATTGTCTCATGATCGTTGTGAATGCCCGCCAGCGGATCGCTCCCCAGCGGTGGACAGAAAATATAGTCAGGCTCGTAATCGCGAATCGCCTTCCACAAGGCCCCCAGCAATTCCGGCGTCACCTGGAGACAAGCCTCGCGCGGAGCCTGGCCGTTCGCGAGCCGCAGCAACTCGAACTCGTATCCGCCGATCGCTGCAGACGCCGCCTGCTCTTCCAGCCGGATGCGCCCCGTCTCCTCCCGCGTGCGGAAGTGATGCCCCGCCCTTCCATCCGTGCAGACCAGCACCTTGGCTTGGAACGCCACCCCCAGCTTGCGCCGCCACAGCTCGAACGTGCCCGCCGCCGTGAACTCGTAATCATCGAAGTGTGCGTGAATGAAGAGGACTTTCATGTTGAGACCCGTTGGAGATGACATCACAATTTTCGTGCGCACTATTTACAGGCAATGAAACCAAAATGCCAACTTGTCCTCGGCATCATGTCCGGCACGAGCCTCGATACCGTGGACTACGCCCTGTGCGAGATCAGCGCGCGCGACATCCACCTGCGCGATCTCTGGACCGCCCGCTTTCCGCGCGCCCTGCAAGCCCGCCTCCACGCAGCCGTTCGCGGTGAAACCCTCAGTTGGGAACTCGCGCAACTCCATCATGACCTCGGCCGCTTCTACGCTGCGCACGCGCGGGACGGCCACCTTCGCCAGCAGCCCGCCCTCGTCGGCCTTCACGGGCAAACCATCTTTCACCAACCCGCCCCACCCTCTCCCGCCACCCTCCAACTCGGCGAGCCCGCCTACCTTGCGGAAACTCTTCGCATCCCCGTCGTCAGCAATTTCCGCGTCGCCGATCTCGCCGCCGGCGGGCAAGGCGCGCCCCTCGCCACCCTCTTTCACCAACGCGTCTTCGCTCAGCGCGGCCGGCATATCTGCGTCAACAACCTCGGTGGCATCAGCAACGTCACCTCCATTGATTGGTCACGCGGTCGCGAGCAGAAACTTCTCTCCTTCGATACCGGTCCAGCGAATGTTCTCCTCGATCTTGCCATGCGCGAATTCTCCGGTGGCCGCCTCCACTTCGATCGCGACGGCAAACGCGCCGCACGCGGCCACGTCCACGAACCGCTCCTGCGCCGCTGGCTTCGACATCCCTACTTTTCTGCGCCTCCGCCCAAGAGCACCGGCCGCGAACTCTTCGGCGAAACCTTCTTTCACGACGCCCTCCGCCAGATGCGCCGCGCGAAGCTCAACGACTCCGACATCCTCGCCACCCTCACCGACTTCACCGCCCGCGCCCTCGCGTTGAACTACCGGCTCCACCTCGCCACCGCGCCCCACACCGTCATCCTCTCCGGCGGCGGCGCATCGA
>CAMCCU010000448.1 GCA_945872975.1 Pedosphaera parvula Ellin514 | reverse complement strand
TCCCGCCTTCTTGGCGGCAGAGTGCTTGCCGTATTCGCCGACGTGTTTGCAGACGAGAGCCATTGAATCCTTTCCAATCTTGCGTGTGGCACGGTCGGCCTCGGTCAGTTCTTCCAGCAACAATCCACCGGTAGCCATGGCCCGCATTTCCCATGTGCCGACGCGGCGCGAGATATCCGACTTGCTGCGCCATCCGGCTGGCAACGACAGATTGAGAAGCACGGATTCGTTCCCTCGCCGCACGGATGCCTTGAGCGCACCGGACTCCGGGGCGTGATGCAGCACCCAGCTCGCGTCCGCGATGGAAAGTAACGGTTGCCCGTCCAAGACCGTGATGTCGTCGCCGCTCCGAAACCCAGCCTGAGCCGCGAGCGATCCGGGAGCGACTGACTCGACCCGTGCCGCCGCATCGGCTGCCATGACGAGGCCCAGCGTCTCCGGTGCGGGCATCGGGTAAACCAGATTTTCGGGAATGGGTTCGAGTTTCTTACGCTGCACGAGCCGGAGCGCATCGCCGATTTGGTGGCAATGGACGCAGCTCGCCACGACCTTTCCCTGCCAGTCGAGTTGCAGCCGGTACTTCCCGTCGAGCGTTGGAATGTTCACCGGCGTTTTGTAGGGCATCGGCTTGCCCTGCTTGCCCGCAAGCGCGGCCTTGTTCGCGGGATAACCACGGTGAAGCTCCAGCGCGCCCTGCATGGCTGTCTTGAATCCAATCGTGGATTTCTCGTGCTGATCCTTCTGGTGCCGCCAGGAACCGAAGCGGCCGTAGATGGTGCCGTCGCCATTGAACAGGATGGCGGAGAACGACAGGTCGTAATCAAATTGAAACAGGGAAAGGTCGAGCGCATTGGCGTTGATGACGCGGGCGCAGACGAATTGATCCAGCAACGGTGTCAGCTCCGGCTCGTTCAAGACGCTGGCGTCAATTCCGGCGCAGGCAAGACAGGGAACACAGCGCAAGACGACCAGAAGGGGCTTGCCCGTGCGGCGGGCTTCGGCGAATCCGCGATCAACATCGTTGTAGCCCCACCGCGCGTCGTTCTCCATTGTCGCCTTGTCCTTGCGCACGGAGCCTTCACGATCTTTGACCGTCTCAGCAAAGCATTCCGCTGTGAACAAAACGCCGGTGAGCACCAGCGAGCGAGCGAGGGATTTCATGACGGGAGTTCTGAATCCGCACACGGGCTTTTGCAACCCAGCAGTCAACATCCTCACGCCGCGCGGCGCAGGCTGACCTGACCCCGCTCCATGTAGCGAAGGAAAGCCGCAGGATCCAGGGGCTTGGAGAAGAGATATCCCTGAAGCTTGTCCACACCCAGCGCCGTCAGCATGGCTTGTGTCACCTGGTCCTCAACTCCTTCAGCGACGACGCGAAGATTCAATGAGCGCCCCATCTCGACGATCGCCTGAACGATGCGGCGTCCACGTTGAGTGTTGGTCAGGCGAATCAAGGCGAGGTGAATCTTCAACTCGCTGAAGGAAGCCTCGCCGACGAGATCAAACGACGAGTAACCCGATCCGAAATCGTCGATTGAAATGCGGAATCCGGCGTTCGCCAGCTCCTCCAGGCGCTGCCGCCCGACCGCTTGACCGAGGACCGACTGGCGCTCCGTAATTTCCAGGATCACCCATTCCGGCTGGAGCTGTCGCTCTTTCATCAGCCCGATGAGCCCGGGAAGAAACTCGGCGTGCAACAACTGCCGCTTTGAAAGATTGATCGACACCGTTAGATCGAGCCCGCGTTGACGCCAGTCCGCCAACTGATCGAGCGCCTGCACGATCACCAGATTTCCCAGCTGAAGAATCAACCCCTTGTCCTCAGCCAATGGAATGAACACATCCGGCGAGACCCAGCCATACTTCTCATCGTTCCATCGAGCCAGGGTCTCAGCCCCTTCCACCTTGCGCGTCCGCGTGGAAATGATCGGCTGGTAGAAGGTGGAGATCCGGTTCTCCGCCACCGCCTTGCTGAGCCGGATAAACAGGTCGGCCTTGCCCTTTGCATCGTGCCCGTCGGGGAATCCTTTAAATTCCCGCCAGCAGTCGCGCCCATCCGCTTTCGCGGAATAGAGGGCGTGATCTGCCTGCTGCATCAGCAACGTCGGATCGTCACTGTCGTCCGGGAAAAGTGCCGAGCCCATGCTCAGGGAAACGGTGGCTGAAGTACTGGACTTCGATGTCTCCTGTTTCACCCCTCGCGTCAGCTTGCTACAGATTATCGCCACACTCGCGCGATCCTTCAGGTCAGTGATGAGCAGCACCATCTCGTCGCCGCCCCAGCGGCACACCGTATCCGTGGGTCGCAGACGGCTGCGAAGTCCGCGCGCAACGGTCACGATGACCTCATCCCCGACCTTGTGACCGAAGCCGTCGTTGATCTGTTTGAAGTTGTCGATGTCCACCATCACCAGCGCGACCTTCGTGCCCATCCGCACCGCGCGCGCCGTCTCCTGCTGGAGCCGCTCCCCGAACAACCGGCGATTCGGCAGTCCGGTCAGCTGATCGTGCAAGGCGTGTTCTTCCGCCTCGTTCTTCAACTGAAGAAGCTCGCGCTCAGCCTGCCTCCGCTCAGTCACGTCGTGCCCGTAAAAGTAAGCCTCTCCTTCAGGCGAAACTGACGTGCTCGAAAACGAATAGATGCGGCCGGCACAACTCACTTCGACCTCCTGCCTCGACCCGGTCGCAAACAAAGTCTCGGCAAGGCCCCGCAGCTCCCCGGTTACCGGCTCGCCCACGCTGCACTCCCATTGGGCAAGGAGCGCGAGGCTGGCGGTATTCGCATAAAGAATCTGATACCCACGATCGACCTGCACAACCGGGTTCGGATTATCCGCCGGAAACCGCGCCAGCATCCGGATCTTCCGCTCGGACTGCACGCGCTGTTGAATGATTCGCTCCGCCACGCGCAATCGGGTAAACAGGTCGTCGCGCTTCACAGGCTTGGCGAGAAAATCATCGACTCCGGCATCCATCGCCAGACGGGAATCCTCCGCCCTGTTCCGAGCGGTCTGCAGGATGAAGTAAGTGTATTGCTCCAGCTCCATCGCCCGAATGCGCTGGCACAACTCCAGACCATCGATCTCCGGCATCATCCAGTCGCTGATGACGATGTAAGGACGATGCTCCCTAAATGCCTCAAGGGCGGCGCGTCCGTCCGCGCAAAGGATGACCTCATGGCCGAAGCCTTGGAGGATGGCCTTCAGGAACAGCCTCGCCACCGCATCATCTTCTGCGACCAATATCTTCATTCAGATAATTCCGGCAGCCAGCACTCTCGCCTTGCCTCAAGCCGAAGACCACTCGCCGCCTCCTCTCTGATCGGCGGAACGCAGCATCCCTTGAGAGACTAACGAAACATTCGCGAGCCGAAGCCCGGAGCAGGCAAACATCCTCATTGAGCTGTCGCCGTCAGCTTATTAGTCTCCTCGCGTGCGTTTACTGTTCATCGCCCTCCAAGTCGCCGCATTCCTCGCTGTCACGTCTGGCGCATTCGCGGCCACGGGACGCATCGTCAAGGTGCTGCCGCAGTTCGTCGATCTTCAAGGCCGCATCGCCCTGAACCCAAGCCTCTACGAACGCGACGCCTACCAGGTCCAGCTCCGCCTCCATCCTGAACAACGTTCCGCACTCCGATTCGCCGTCCAATGGGGCTCGCGTGACACCAGCCGCCTGCTTCTGCGGGTGGAACTTCGTGGCAATCGCGGCAAGAACGGTACCACGGCGACCATTGAGTCGCCGGTCCGATACCGGGGCATCTTCACCACCTGGTCCCACGCCTCGCTCAGCGGCGAAGCCTATAAGAACTTTGGCGAACTCAGCGCATGGCGGGCGACACTCTGGGATGGTGAACAGCTCGTCGCCGAACAGAAATCGTTCCTCTGGTGATTCAGGGCCGCTCTGCCCGGATCGCCTTACATTCATTACCCGAAATTTCTGCGTGATTTTCCCAACCGGGACTCGTAGCTTGCCGACATGATCCTCTGGCTGATCGCACTGGTGATGCTCACAAGCGTCGGAATCGTTGGCTTTTATCAAGGCGCTCTTCGCGCCGGGTTTTCCTTCGTCGGACTGCTCATCGCTGCGCTGCTGGCCAGTCCCATAGGCTCGCTCCTCGCCGCTGTCGTCCCCATCTTCGGCCTGAAGAACCCGGTCGCCATCGCGTTCATCTCACCAGCCATTGCGTTCCTTCTAATCCTTACAGCGTTCAAACTCGGAGCATTGGCCGTTCACAAAAAAGCCGAGGCCTACTACAAATACAAAGCGTCAGACACCCATCGAATGCTCTTCGAGCGTATGAACGCGCGCGTCGGCATTGCCGTCGGCATGGCCAACGGCCTGGTTTATTTCTACGTCATCTGCACCCTGATCTACGCACTGGGATATTTGACGGTTCAAGTCGCGTCAGCAGATCAGGACGGCTGGTCACCACGTCTGGTAAACCGTCTGAGCTCTGACATGGTGTCCACCGGGATGACCAAGGCCGTCGCTCCGTTCATGCCGAAGTCCGAACTGTATTTTGATGGTGCTGATGTCGTCGCGGACATCTTCCACACACCACTCCTCCAGCGCCGCCTGGCCAATTACCCGCCCTTCCTGCTGGTCGGTGAGAACGAGGAGTTCAAGGGGCTTTCGGATACAGCATTCCAGGGAGAATGGCTGAAGGGCGCGCTGACCTTCGGAAGCTTCGTCAACCATGAACGCATCCAGCCGCTGGTCGAGAATCACGATGTCGTGACGAATGTGCTCGGCATGCTCGGTGGCGACTTCAAAGATCTGAAGGTTTACCTCGAGACCGGCAAGTCGCCCAAGTACGACGACGA
>CAMCCU010000447.1 GCA_945872975.1 Pedosphaera parvula Ellin514 | reverse complement strand
GCTGTAATCGAGTCCTTCGACGGATCTCGGAATCGGCACGCCGCAGAGGCCAAGCACGGTGGGCATGATGTCCTCGGAATTGATGGGAGCAGCGAGGCTTCTCGCCTTGATGCCGAGCGCGGCGGGCCAGCGGATGAGCATGGGCACGCGGATGGATTCATCGAACGGACGTTGCTTCTTGAACTGACCTTGCGATCCGAGCATGTCGCCGTGGTCCGCGCTGAAGAGGAGGATGGTGTTCGTCGCCGCGCTCGTGTCGCGCAACGTGTCGAGAATCTCGCCCATGCAATCATCAAGCGCCGTGCAGTGCGCGTAATAGCCAGCGAGGATCTTGCGAGCTTCCGGCTCCAGGCCCGCAGGAATGTTGGGACGGACTTGAAGCTTCGCCGAGTCATAGAGAGCGCGGTATTTCGCGGGCGCGGTGAAGTAGGGATCGTGCGGCGGTCCCCACGCGAGGACGAGCGCAAACGGCTGGTTCGAGCGCGACTGGGCGCGGATGTAGTCGCACGCGTCACGGGTCTGGGCGACGGCGTCGTAGCCGGTCCACGTGCGCCTGGTCGGGTCGTCGGCATAGTAGAAGGAGTTGGTGTAGCTGTGAGTGCATTCGAGAACTTTCCAGTAGTCGAAGCCCTGCCGGCGCTCGCGCGGGATGAAGTTTGACCGACCGCGTCCGTCGATGTGCCACTTGCCGATCATGCCGGTCTGATAGCCCGCAGCGTTGAGCGTTTTCGCGAGCGTGACGGCATTGGTGTTGAGCTGAACGTCGTTGAGGAAAACTCCGTGGGTCAACGGACGCTGGCCGGTCATCAACGATGCGCGCGTGGGCGAACAGACGGGGAGCCCGGAGATGGCGTTGACGAAGCGAGCGCTTTCTCCGGCAAGGCGGTCGAAGTTCGGCGTGCGCACGTTCGGATCGCCGGCGAAGCCGAACGCCTGCGCGCGCCATTGGTCAGCGAGAACGATGAGGACGTTGGGTTTCGGGTTTGGTGCGCGGTTGGTTTCTACCTCAGCTGCTGATGTTATGTCTCTCGCGTGTAGCAACAGGCTGGCGACTGCGGCGGCAAGATAGGCAAGGAGCGTCCGTGATTGTCTGGCGACTGAAATCAAATGCGTCGGTTGCATCATGGTTGATTGTCAAAGCTTGAGCCCGGCTCCCGGCGCTTTCAACTCCGGACGCTGGCGTTGACGCTCTGCGGGCGCGTAGTTAGTTTCTCCGCATGTCCACTGCTGGTTTCAAAGCCTCCATCTGTGGCGGTCCGCTTACGCGCCGCGAGATGTTGCGCGTCGGTGGGTTGGGGCTGCTAGGATTATCGCTCCCGCAACTGCTCGCGCTGAAGTCGCGGGCCGCGAGTGCGCCGGTGGTGACAGGTGGTTTTGGACGCGCGAAGTCGTGCATCCTGCTCTATCTCTCTGGCGGGCCGCCTCAGCACGAGACGTTCGATCCGAAGTCAGAAGCGCCCATCGAGATCCGGGGTGATTTCAAATCGATCCCGACCAAAATCCCTGGCGTTCATTTCAGCGAATTGCTGCCGAAGTCCGCGCGCATTGCTGACAAGCTGGCGATCCTCCGCTCGATGACCACGGACAACAACAGCCATTCCGCGAGCGGCTACTCGATGCTCACCGGCTACGAGCACCCTTCGAAGATCGAGGTGCCGGCGAGCCCGGAAGATTGGCCGTGCATCGCGTCGGTGGTGGGTGCGTTGAAGCCGAGCGAGCGCTCGCCCTTCACGTCGGTGATTCTGCCGGAGATCGTTCACAACGACAACGCGCCGCCGTCGCCGGGCCAGAGCGGCGGGTTCATGGGGCATACGTGGAATCCCTTCCTGCTGCATTGCGACCCGTCTCTCCCAAGGCTGGAGATCGATGGCCTCAAGCTTCCGGAAAGCGTTAGCTTCGAGCGTTTATCTGATCGAGCGAACTTGCTGCGCCATCTCGATCGCCAATTTCTGGGAGCCATGCGGAGCGAGCCCGTTGCCGCGCTGGACCGGATGCACGACCGCGCCTTCGATGTCATGCAGTCTGCGACCGCGCGTGCAGCGTTCGAGATTGAGCGGGAACGTTCCTCGCTGCGCGATCGCTACGGACGCCAGAAGTTCGGCCAAAGCGTGCTGCTCGCGCGGAGGTTGGTAGAAGCTGGCGTGCGGCTCGTGCAGGTGAACTGGCCACGCGAGCCGGGCGATCAGATGACCGGTTTTCCTGTCTGGGACACGCACAAAAACAATTCCCCGCGTCTGCGTGACGTGCTTTGCCCGCAGTTTGACGCCGCGTTCGCCGCGCTCATCGTTGATTTGCAGGAGCGGGGGTTGTTGGACGAAACGCTCGTCATTGCGATGGGTGAGTTTGGTCGTTCACCCAGGATCAATGCCGACGGCGGACGCGATCATTGGGGCAGTTGCTTCTCGCTGGCCGTAGCCGGAGCGGGGATTGCAGGCGGACAAGTTATCGGCTCCAGCGATCGCGACGGGGCGTTTCCTGCCAGCCGCGTGCTGCGTCCGCCGGATTTGGCAGCGACGATCTTCCACCTGCTGGGCATCAATCCGGCGGGTGATTTCCTGGATCTGCTGGGTCGTCCGCGTCCGTTGGTCAATGGTGGCGTGGTGATCCGTGAACTGGCTGGAGCCTGAACGGTTTCAAGCATCCTTGGTCTTCACGGGGAACAATCCGAAGGGAGAGATTCCACGGCCCGTTCACAGGGAGAATGTGGCTTTTCACTGGCAATTCCGTGCCCGTGAAACCGGGAAACCGTCGGAACCCAGGTTGAGTCGGCCAGGCAAGGCTGACGGCCAAATTGGTTTGGCGTGGGCAATTTACGACGAGGATTCGTTGCCATGAATTCTTTGGCAAACCCCTCTACCTATGCCATGATTCACCCGATACTTTATCAACTTGAACGAGCTATGAAGTTTATTGACGTACCCTCGCGCATCGCTGGTGTCTTTGGAGCAGTGTTTCTGGCGCTGCTGCTGGTGTCTCCCAAGGTACAGGCGCAAACCACCACCATCATTTTCCAAGACGGGTTTGAGAGCGGCGTGAACGGCTGGCAGACTGGCGATAACAACATCGATGACACGCCATGTTACTGGGGGATTGTGGGCCCAACGTTTGGCGGTGAAGCTCCGAGGCGCGGCTCCTTCAAGGCCTATTGCGCGGCTACGGGATATGACGGTACAACAACTTCTCCCAATTACCGCCCGAACATGTCCGCCTACATGCTCCGGACTCTCGATCTCACGGGCTATACGAATGCGACGCTGAGCTTTTGGTATAAAATCCCGACCATTGAGGAGCCTGTTGGATACGATTTTGCCCAAGTCCTGATTGACGACACGGTGGTCTGGTCGAAATACGTTCAACAGGTGGGGTGGGCGGAGGCGATCGTCAGCCTGGAAGCGTTTGTCGGCAGTTCCCACACGCTTAAATTTATTTTTAACGCGGACGATTCGGTGCAGAGAGAGGGAATGTATCTAGATGATGTGCTCGTAACGGATGTCTATACCGCTGGTCCTCCTCCAGTGAATGACAATTTTGCGGCCTCGCAAGTCCTGGTGGGAGCGATCGGCACGGTCACGGGCGGGAACGGCAGCGCCACCTTCGAAGCCGGCGAACCGGTCAACAACTTCTCCGGAACAAACTCGGTCTGGTATCGCTGGAGCGCCATCACGAACGGGCAGGTCACCATCACCACCGCTGGCAGTGGGTTCGACACCGTATTGTGCGTGTATACCGGGAGCTCTGTCGGGGGATTGACGCCAGTCCAGTGCGACGACAATGGCGGGACGAACGGGTCCAGCCGCGTTGTGTTCACCGCGAGCCAGGCGACCATCTACCGCATCCAGGTGCGTGGGGCAAATAGCGCGCGCGGCGGTGTCACGCTGAACTGGAGCCAGCCGTCCGGGGTTGGTTATGACCTCCTGCCGGACGTCGGCCTGTGGGCCGATGAAGCGGGTGGCTATCTCTATGATTGGTTCATTGATCGCAATGAGCCGACCATGCCTGGCCGCACCTTGCTTCGTGCTTCCACGGCGTCCATCAACACTGGCATCGGGGCCTTGGAATTGAGGGGTTCCTCGTTGAACCCTGGAGTTTATCAACGGATTTTTAGCAGTGATGGCGGTTACCGTGATGTCTATGCAGGGACGTTCACGTTTCACCCCGGCCATGGCCACATGCATTTCGATAACTGGCTGAATTTTCGTTTGCGCGAAGTGCTTTCCGGCAATGTCGTCGGCCCGGTTGTCGTGGCGGGTAACAAGACCAGCTTCGCGATCATTGACCTGGAGATTTACAACAGCTCGCTTCCCGGACATCCCGCAGAGGCGCATTACGAGGGTGGTTTGGTGCAAGGCATGTCCATCGGGTGGGCGGATGTGTACGGCGGGACGTTGCTGGATCAGTGGATCGATATCACGGGAGTCGCTCCTGCCCGTTACTGGCTGGAAGCGGACGTCGATCCCGAGAACCGCGTCATCGAATCAAATGAGTCGAACAATCTGGTTCGCATCCTGATCGACCTGTCGTTCCTCGGTGTGACGAACGTTCCCAACGATCACTTCACCAACGCCACCGTCGTGACGGGCGTGAGTGCTGGTTTCCTCGACTCGAACGTGGGAGCCACCAAGCAGAGCGGCGAACCGAATCACAAGTCCGGCAACGCGGGCGGCGCATCGATCTGGTATCGCTGGACGGCTCCCTCAAACATGAACGCCGTGGTCAGCACCGAGGGCAGCAGTGTGGACACCGTGCTCGCCATCTACACCGGAAGTTCAGTGAACGGCTTGCAAGTCGTCGCCCAGAATGATGACAGCGGGATCGGCAAAACGAGTCTGAC
>CAMCCU010000446.1 GCA_945872975.1 Pedosphaera parvula Ellin514 | reverse complement strand
ACGGATGTGCCCTCGCCGAAGTAGCGAAAAAGCCGGAAAAACGTGATTGACATCCGCGCCCACCGGCAGAAGATGACTGGAAATGAACCCGACGCAAAAGCAATTCTCCCTAAACCGCGTAGCGTTCAGAAAGCAAATTCCTATCAGTAACACATCCCGGAACATCGCGCCTGCAATTTCCGTTTCGCCCCGGCTTTGATTCGCGAGGGTTGGAACGAAATCCTGGTGACCAACGATTCGGACTCATCCCCTTCTTCCCTGTCCGCCGCAGTGCGCATCGTCAGCGTGGAAGTTGCCGTGAGATAAGGAACGAAGGGGCCCGGGGTCAGGGTGCAAAATTCAACAAAAGCCATCCTCGCAGCGTGAACGATGAGAATCGCAGTAACACTCGCCATCGCTACTACGAAATCGCCATCAATCCCGCCGGCACCGTTCGCAAGATCGACCATGGCAAGGACGGCAAAGGTGTGCAGTGGACCTCCGGCGCGCAGTTCGCCAGACCCCCTCACTCCCCGACGCCCGTCCGCATTCTGACCGTTTCCGGTGCGGCGGGCGCGAAAGCGGTCGAAAGCAAATTCCTAGCAGACAGAAGCAGACAGACTTACAGCAACTGGAACTGACGAATCAAATGAAAACGAAAGGAACAACCATGAAACACACCCTCACACTCCTCACCGCCCTGCTGCTGGCGCCACTCGCTGCGCTGGATGCAGCAGACCTAAAGCCTGGAGCCAAATCCAACATCACCCGCGGCGACGAGCCGGCCAAGACGAAAGTAACGGCAGCACCGGCGGCGACTCCGCCGGCCGCAAACGCCGCGAAGAAGGGGGACGGCAGTCGGACAGGAGACGTCAACATCACGGACTTTTCCCATCTGGTCGTGGGCGAAGACTGGTCGCCAGCGATCCAGGCGGCCATTGACCACGTAAGCGCCAAAAATGGATACGAGAACGGAGCCACGATCGTCTTTCCGCCCGGAACCTATCGTGTCAACAAGACGATCCGGTTGGGCAAGGATCGGGCGCACTACGGAACGCGCTTGAGCGGGTATGGGGCCGTGCTTCTGGGAACGAAAACCCTCGATGCGCAACCGCTGGACTATGAAGAGCGCAAGAAGGCGCTGACCGAGGCGAAGGATAAGATGAGTCTCGACGCGTTGCCAGGTGAGCTTGATTTCGACGGGAAGACGAACGTCGGTGTGCCCATCCTCGAGTTGTGGGATCCGCCAGCGATCGAGGGCGCGAATTTTGTCATCGAAGGGCTGACCTTCGACAGGGAGGCCCGAGGGAAGGGGGTGGGGATCAAGGTGCCTGCGGAGACGGTGCCCAAGAACATCACTTTTCGGGACATCAAGGTCAACAGCCAGAACGTGGGCGTCCACATCAATCACTGCTACCAGATCCGGTTCGAGAGTTGCCTCATCCGTGGCAATCAGATCGGCATCTGGGGACGCAACCACTTCAACAGCGTGAGCATTATCAATTGCGAAATCCGGCGGCAGCACCGGCACGGCGTCGTGATCGGCCCCAATGTCAATGAGTGGGGCAATACGGGAATCCACATCGCCGGCAACATTTTCGAGGAGATCAAGGGCTACGGAATCCTGAATCTGCATGGTAACGCGGTCACAATTATCGGCAATTACTTCGAGATGGTTGGCAACAGCATCGGCGTGCTCACCCCATTCTGGAGCACCACTGTGGAAGGCAATGCGTTCATGTCCTTCTATAAGAACGGTTGGAACATGAACAAACATGGGGGTCAGGTTGTCGCTGACCGGGCGCATATCGTCATCGACGCCCCGGACGTGCAGTTGCGCAACAACAAATACTACGGCAACGGCGTCATGTTGTTCCGGCTCGCAGGAAAGACCGTCCTGGATACTCCGCCCCTGATCGCCGAGGGCGTCAAGCTTCAGCATGGCACGAAGGCGGCCGATGCGGGAGGCCTCGGCGCCTACGTCTATTATGCGGACACCGGAAACTTCGTGTTCCGCGAGTTCCACCTGCCCAGCGAGGACGAGGCGCTTGCCCAGCGGATCCGCCAGGCGAAGCAGAAAGTCGAGATTGCAACGGAGGAGAAGGATCCCGTGTCGCGGATCAACGCTCAGGTTGCGGCACAGATGGAAGTCGGCCAAATCCTCGTCTCAGCCGGAGATTTCGACAGGGCACGGGTCGAGTTCCAGCAGGCGTTTCAATACCCCCAAAAGAATCAGGCCGAGTTGCGTTCGACGATTCAGATCGCGATTGCCGACAGCTACATGAAGCAGGAGAAATACCGCGAAGCCGCAGCGGCCTACGAGGCAGCGCAGAAGACCGGCGTCTACGGATGGCGGGTCGAGCACGCGAAGACGAACCTGAAGAAGGCCCGCGAACTGGCCGGAGGAAAGCAACCCTGAGCACAATCGTCCGCGTTCGCAGGCCCAGCCGTAAGTGCTGCGATTCAAAGTGAAGCCTGCCAGTGCCATTGAACCGCGGAGCGTCCAGAAAGCAATTTCCTATCAGTTTGAGGGTTTGATCGCACACCGCTTGTGCAGGTTCATTTGCTGCACTACCAAAGGGCGGTTGGCTATTGCACTTGGAAACCCATCTCCTTAATGTCCACCAGTGATCCGATAAACCGCGTAGCGTTCAGAAAGCAAATTCCTATCAGTAACATGTTCACAATCTCGGATACGAAAATGGCGCACAATTGTGCGGGGTTCAGCCGCCGCGATTTCCTGAGCATCGGCTCGCTGGGGCTCGGCGGGTTTACGCTGTCGCAGCTTCTCGCGGCGAAGGCGGGCGCGGGTCCGGCGGCGGGGCTGAAGCCGTATGTGAAGGACAAATCGATCGTGCTGCTTTTCCTCCACGGCGGGCCGTCGCAATTGGAAACGTGGGATCCGAAGCCCGATGCGCCGAGCGGCATCCGGTCAATGTTCGGCACGGTGCCGACGAGCCTGCCGGGGGTGCATTTCGGATCGCATTTTCCCAAGATGGCGAAGATGGCAAACCGGCTGGCGATTGTACGTTCATTTCAGAGCCGCAATGCGGGGCATACTTACGGCGCCGTTTCTACCGCGGGCAATCCGACTAAGGCGGCGATGAGCGCCATTTATGCGCGCGTCGCCGGGACAAATCATCCGGTGAGCGGCATGCCAGTGAATGTGCAGGTTCTGCCGGAGGCTGTGCAGCCGGGCATCGCGCTAGGTTCGAATTTTGAGACGTCCGCACTCGGAAGTGTGACGCAGGGCGGCGAGTTGGGGCCGAATTATGAAGCGTTCAATATCGCCGGCTACGTGAGCAAGGGCGAATCGCGAAAGGGGAAGGATGCCAAGGCAGGACGTGAGGGCGGCGCCAATGTGATGCGCGATAACATGGAACTTCGCCTCGAACCGGAGCGGTTCATGGATCGGCGGCAATTGCTCAGCCAACTCGACAGCTTGAAACGCGGGGCAGAAAGCTCGGGCACTTTTGAGGTGCTGGACCGTTACCAGCAGCAGGCGTTCGATGTCATCACCAAGGGCGTCGGCGAGGCGTTCGATCTTTCCAAGGAAGACCCGCGTACGGTCGCGCAATATGACACGAGCAGGCTCTTCCGTCTCGAGGATGTGACGCGATGGCATGATATGAAGCGGGCGAGCAACATGCTCGGCCACCAGATGCTCATGGCCCGGCGGTTGTGCGAATCGGGCTGCGGCTTCGTGACGGTGAGCGACTGCGGGTGGGACATGCACTCGAATTCCAACAGCCCGAAGAATCTTGGCGGAATGCACTTCCTCGGCAGCCAGGTCGATCACGCCGTGGCCGCGTTTCTGGAAGATGTCCAGGCGCGCGGCCTCAGCGACAAGATCCTGCTGGTGATCACGGGCGAGATGGGCCGCTCACCGAGAATCAACAAGGACGGCGGACGCGATCACCACGGCAATCTCACGCCGCTGATCCTCGCCGGTGGTGGACTGAAGATGGGGCAGGTCATCGGTCAGTCCGACCGTTACGCCGAGAAGCCGGACAGCGACGCCTACGGTCCGGAGAATCTCATGGCGACGATCTTCCACACGGTGTTTGACGTGGCCGAGATGCGGCTCGACCCGACCATTCCGCGTGAACTCGCAAGCGCGGTGCAGGATGGAAGGCCGATCCGGGAGTTAATCTGAGCGGTTACCTCTGAGCTCCCGCCGTCCATACCGGTTTCCCATCCAGCCACGTCTCGCGCACCTGCGTGTCTTTCAAATCGTCGAGCGGGCAGGTGAGCACGTCGCGGTCGAGGATGATGAAGTCTGCGCGCTTGCCGGGTTCGAGCGAGCCGGTGTCCTTTTCCATGAAGAGGATTTTCGCGTTGTTGATCGTGTAGAGGCGGATTGCTTCTTCGCGCGTGAGGCCGCCTTCGAGGTGCAGCGGCTCGTCGAGGAAGCGGCATTTTCTCCCGATGGTGATCCACATCGCAAGCCACGGGTTGTAGGGAGTGATGGAACGCAGGCTTCCGATTTTCTGCATGTGATCGCTGCCGCCGCCGACAGGCATCTTCGCGTCAAACAGAGCGCGCAACGGCTGGAAGCGGCTCATGCGTTCATTGCCGAATTGTTTCAGCAGCGTCGCGCCGTCGAGGTGGAACCAGATCGGCTGCATGTCTATCACCGCGCCGAGTCGTGCGGCCTGCGCGATGCTTTCGGGCGTCATGAAATTGCAGTGCGTGATGCACGGGCGCGTGTCGCGCAGCGTGGGCGTGTCCTTCGCGACCTCGTTGTAAGTGTCGAGCAGGAGCTTCACTGCGCCGTCGCCGACGCTGTGCGCGGTGAACTGCAATCCCGCGCCGGCGACCTTGCGCACCATCTGCGCAAGGTGGGTGCTCGGCGTCCGCGGCACGCCGCGGTAA
>CAMCCU010000445.1 GCA_945872975.1 Pedosphaera parvula Ellin514 | reverse complement strand
CAGCGTTCCCTGCTTCTCCTTCACCGAACGCGCGGCAGCCTGGCCGATGCGGCGGGCGGAGGTGTATTCGCTGAAGAACGTCGGCTCGCCCGTCTCGAACTGCACGACGAGCTTGTCCAGCTTCTCGGTCGCGATCTGGTCCGCCTGCGCGAAACAGTCCGCCAACTGTTCCGTCGCCGCGCTGCCGCTCGCGCGGGTGCGGCGCGGCTTCGGCTGCGCCGTGCGGAACGCGTCGATCTTCGTCTGCAAGGCGTTCAGCTTCGCCTGCGTCACACCATATTCATCGTCCAGCGCGTCCAGGTTCTCCGTGGCCACGGCGTGGATGTTCTCGCAGCGCGTGATGATCTGCGCCTCGCGACCGCGCTTGAGATCGGAACGGGAGAACGCGACCTTCGCCGCGAGGGCCGCGTCACCGGTGTCCGAAGCGAGCGCGGCGACCGCGCTGCTGATGGTATGCGCATCCGTCACCAGGGCCACCAGGGCCAGCGTCTTCTCAGCGCCCGCCCCAGACTTGTCCGCCTGGATGCGCGCGAGCTCATCGATGGTTTCGAGGCAATCGTTGAACCCCGTCACCGCGCGTTTGAAGGCGCCCAGCGGAGTCCATTTCGACTTGAAATCGTCGAGGGTTGAGGAGAGCGCACGATGCGCGTTGAGTTTAAGTGTTTGTCTGGAGTTCAATGGATACCGTCCTTTCGTGTGTGCTAGCCGGCCCATGTTTGTGACCGCCAGCATCGCCACACAGCGGGCTGATTTGGTCCTCCGAAACACAAGGTCGAGCTTGTTTTATTTCCTCCGGGGTATCGGACGGGGCGAAACTTACTTGAGGAAAAATCGTTCGCCGCTGTTTTCGGTGGGATGGTTCTGCGGGAAATTCCTCGCGCTTGAGGCGCGCATGACGGTAGCCGGTGGGAAGCCTGAAGAGCTCAGGCGCACCCACCGGATCGGAGAGCGGTGTTTGCGCGCCCTGATGGGGTGCATGAACTGACGGCAGGAAACTTCGTCATGCGCCCCGGCGGGGCGGCATGTTCCCATTGATGTCGCCGTTGCTACGGAGAATTGTGTTGGTGCGTTGGGTTTCTGCAAAGAGGTCGTTCCTAACGGGACTGGGAACGACAGGAATATCTCGCTTAACGAAATGGCAGTGGGGCCTGGGTGATTACCACGATCACTCTCACCTATGATGGCGGCGGCCATCGGGTGATGAAGAAGGTCGGGACGGTCGAGACGTGGTATCTGGCGGATGACCGTGCAAAACTACTCTTCGCTCCTTTCCTTCGCGAGACGATGATTCCGCGCTGCATCCTCCATCAACCTGGCTGATCGTCCATAGACCCAGCGCCCTTTTCCGCATGGACTATCCGTCATGCCGAAACGCAATGGAATCCTCACCGCCCTTGGGCGGAACGTCCGCCGCCGTCGCGAAGCGCGCGAGCTGACCCAGGAAAAGCTGGCCGAGAAGGCCGGGCTTGATCCCACCTACATCTCCGGCATCGAACGCGGGCTGAGAAATCCCGGCATCAAGAACGTCGCCCGGCTGGCGAAGGCGCTCGGCCTCACCACCTCCGAGCTGTGCAAAGGGGTGGACGCGTGAGCGGAAAATCCAATCCTCGTAGGAGCCGACGTGAGGAGGCTCACTCAGAGCGAAGGAAGAGAGATCAGAGTCTCGTCACCTCGTCTCCTACCTTGAGGGAAGACGCGCCGCCCTACGGCACCGCCTCTTCTCCCTCTCCGCTTCGGGGAGAGGGCCGGGGTGAGGTGTCCCCGCTCCGCTTCATCGATCTCTTCTGCGGCATCGGCGGGTTCCGCATCGCCTTCGAGCGGGCGGGCGCGCGGTGCGTCTTCTCCAGCGACTGGGACAAGTTCAGCCGGCAGACCTACGCCGCCAACTTCGGCGAGACCCCGCACGGCGACATCCATTCCGTGGCCGTGGCCGACATCCCCAAGTTCGACATCCTCTGTGGCGGCTTTCCCTGCCAGCCCTTCAGCCTCGCGGGCGTCTCCAAGAAGAACAGCCTCGGCCGCAAGCACGGCTTCGAGGATGTGAAACAGGGCAACCTCTTCTTCTCCATCGCCGACATCCTCGACTACCACTAGCCGCCGGCGTTCGTGCTGGAGAACGTGAAGTACCTCAAACCAATTCGGGAATCCCCAGTTCCTTCAGGTAGTCGAATGTCGAATCGTAGAACGTTGGCGAACGAGTCGGATCGCTCGCACTGCCGGGCGGGACGAAAACAACCATGCCCTGTCGGGCACGTGTGAGCAAAACGCGATACGCGTTCCTCAGATAATTGCGGTTGTCGGTATTCTTGATGTTGTTCCAGCTTGACCCACGGAAGTCGTGGTAGTTCCAGCCGCTACCGTTGAAACGAAAATCCGCGTCCCAAGTGACACACGTCCAATCGAGTTCCAGCCCCTGCACTTGAAACTCCGTTGCAGCATCTTCGAGGTAATAGCTGGAGCGAACGTCGTTGCGGTCATTCAGGAAGTAATGCACCGGATCAACGTCCACGCGGATATCGACGGCATGCGGTTTGAGACGCATCGCCTTGGAGGAGGCAAGCAGGCCGAAACGTTCCGAACCTCGGGCGCGCGAGCGAACCCATGCTTTGGCTTTGTCTAAGTCTCGGGCGAGAACGATAGGGAAACGGGCGCTGAGTTCTGCAAAGGCTTCACGAGCGGCGTTCGCTTCGCAATCAAGCAGCGCCTTCACAAAGCCCGAGACATTCTCGGCGCGGAACGACCGCATCGAAACGGCGAGATGCAGTGAATCTTCCTGATGGGTTTGAGCCGTCCGTTGCGCGAGTTTGAGAGAGTTGTTGGCGGCATACTCACTGTCATGCAGCCGAGAGGAGATGAACATTTGCCAGTGCGGGAAATGTTCGATCACGGCATTCAACCAAGCGGAGATGCCTGCTTCGCCGGTGTTGATTTCCTGACCACCTCCTACCAGACAAATGATCACCGCCCAATCTTGATGGCGGTCCATGTATGAAATGAGAAACTCCGGCTCGGATTGGGTGAAACCCGGTCGCCCTTTCTTTCGCTTCATGAAGTTGGCCGTCATCTGCGAATTCCAAGCCCGCTGCGCTTCATCAAAAATAACGACATGTTCCGGTGGCGCTTTCTCGTCTGTCAGCCCGGCATCGCGAAAGTGGTGGACGTTTTGGATAAACGCTTTTACGGGCGTCGCGATTTTCTTTTTGGTGACCTTCTTTTTCTGAGCCTTGAGCCGGAAGTATTCATCCCGGGTCAACGCCTCACGCAACACGGCAACCAGCGGCCCATTGCCCGACAAGAAGACGGCGTGCGTCGGCGCTTTTTCGTCCCTCCGCTGCGTGGCGATGTTCAAACCCACCAAAGTTTTTCCAGCGCCGGGAACGCCGGTCACAAAGCAGATGAACTTTTGCCCAGTGCTGCGCGCTTTATCCACCAACTCTTCGATACGCTTGGATGTCGTGTGAAGATTCTGAGCGCCAGCATCAAAACGAGCGATGGCTTCGACTGAGTGCTGCGCATAGAGCGACCGAGCGGCTTCGATAATCGTTGGAGTGGGGCGATACGAGGCACGCGCCCAAGCTTGAGCGTCTAGGGTCGAGCCATTGGCAAGGCGAAGACCCAACTCCAACGTCTCGCGCAGTTTGTCGGCGTTGGTCAAGACGGGCCGATAAACGTTGTCTGCGTCAGCTTCGAAATTGCCAACCCCGGCCTTGGCTTCGGTTGCCACGAGAATGGGAGCGATGGCGACGTTGTGGCTGGCCTCGTGAAAGTTTTTCAGATCGAGCGCGTAGTCCCAGACCTGTTCGATTGCCGCGCGGTCGTAGGTTGTTTCGCCAACTTTGAATTCCAACGCAAAGATCACCGAGCCCAGAACGAGAATGACGTCCACGCGCCGCCCCATGCGGGGGATGTTGAACTCAAAGAAGACCCAACCATCCAAGCCTTTGAGCTGCGTGTGAAGAAGGTCGATCTGCGCGAGCCATGCGTCGCGCTGATCGGAGAAGTGCCCGTCGCCTGCATGCCGCGAAAGCTTCCCTAGAATCTCATTTGCATCGCTGGCCAGAAAATCGCCAATGGCAGCCCCATACCAGGACCGCGCGAAACCGGAGTTGCTCACCACGCTGGACATTAGAAACGGATTATGGCGGGAAGCTCCTTCCGTGGAAAGCCCTTGGATTGATTGCGCTGGATTGATTGCGCTTGCCACCGTTCGCGTACCTGGCCAGGTAGTATCGCCAGTTATGGCACTCACGTATCGAATCGAACTGAATGACCTCGACCTCGGCCAGCTTCTCGATGGTTTGGAAACGCGCGCGGAGTCTTGGGAGCGCACGGCTGAACACCTTCGCACCGACACCATGCCGGAGGGCGAGTTCTTCCTCGCCGAGGAATGTAGCAAACCGGAGGAGGCTGATGACATCGCGAAACATTACCGCTCCATCATCCGAAAGATTCACAGCCAGATGGAGGCACAATCGTGAGCCAAGATAAGCATTCAAACCTGCGGAACGGTTACTGCATTTTCACTCGCACATTTTTCCAAGGCTCTATTCCCACGTTCAGCGACGGCGATGACAGGTATGTGGTGTTTGAAACGGAACTGGAAGCTCAGCGGGAAATAGCCGACTACGCAATAACCCGGGTTCGGCAGTTTCTGGATGGGGAGCGGGATTTCGATGACGCGATGACAGTGAAGGGGTCGTGAAGGGGTCGGTTCTAACAATTGACGATGAGAGTTGGCTTTGATGGGATTGGCCCATGCCCCGCCCGTTGCGTGTCCAATTTCCGGGTGCCATCTCATCACCTCACCATCGCGGCGACCGGCGCGCACCCATCTTCAAGGGCGACCAGATGATCGTCG
>CAMCCU010000444.1 GCA_945872975.1 Pedosphaera parvula Ellin514 | reverse complement strand
AAGGGGTCAGTCCTGAATGGCGGTTAGTTAAGTCTTTGAAATTTGCGGGGGCCGCCGTGCCAACGGCTGTTGCGATGCGGGAGTTCGACAAATTTCCGGCGTGGACGATTGAGCAGTGAAGGGGTCGGTTCTAACAATCGACAATGGCGGTTGGCTTTGGTGAACTCACTCCATGCCCCGCCCGTTGCGTGTTCAATTTCCAGGTGCCATGAATCACCTCACAATCGCGGCGAGTGGCGCACACCAGTCTTCAAGGACGACCAGATGATTGTCGATTGTTAGAACCGACCCCTTCACGACCCCTTCATTGTGTCAATGTTGAGGACTGACCCCTTTTGGGTCGGAGTCGTCGCCCTGAAAGCAACGCCGAAGGAGTTTCGCGTAGTGATTCCGGATTGATCCGGGTCGACATCTACATGGCAAGTGGCGCAGCTAGTCACCGTACCGTTAGGGATCCAATTATTGTATTCGGCAACGGCATGGCTGTTGCGGATGGCCAGAAACAGTATCATCCCAATGACCGTTAGTATTTTTTTCGTTTTCATAGAGTTTCATCTTCGATTGAGTCATCTACCTCCTGACCAACACAGAGTTCATGTCTCCCCCCATTACGTGGTGCTGAATTAATCAGGTTACTTCGGTTATGCTTGGAGCCAATGGCGTCCGCGTCTCACCCTAAGTTGCTTGATTCCGTGCGCTTCTTGGCATCTGACCATGCGATCTTGCTGATGGCTGTCGCCGCACCGCGCGGGCCGGATTTCGCTACGGTCTTCCGCCCAAGGAAGGGCCGGTCACCCAGACCATCCCATCGCACTCGTCGCCATCGACGTAGGAATTCCGTTGCCAGTAGGTGCGATATTAGGAGTCGTGCAGTTTCCTCTTTTGGCAGCGTTGATTTGTTACTGGTTGGGAAAGCGCGGGTGGCATTCTGTTTTCCTTCGTGCGGCCTGTCTTTATGGCGTTTTTGTTGCGAGCGCATTGATCATCGAATGGCTTGTCATATGACTTCGCAGGTGGGCATGAGGGTGACATGAGACGACAGACATCCCACGACACTTAAACGATCAATTCGGCATGCCGAAACCGAAGGGCGATCATCGCAATCGGAATGCTGAGTGCATTGGCTGTCATAGTCGGGGTGTTGGCCCTGCGCAGCGGTCCGGCGTCAGTGCCAGCGGTGGCGCGTCGGCAGGTGACGTCTCTCCAATCACTGCTGGCCTTGCCTGAAACCGACCTGTCCCAGTGTGACATTGCGCTGATGAATCTGCTTTGCACGGAAGGGTTGCCCGGTGCAGACAATTTTAGGGCCGGGGTGAGGGGTGAGAACTCCTGTCGCTTGTTTCGCCAGACCGGGATCGCGGGCGGCATCACCCCTCACCCTCATTCCCTCTCCCCGTTGAGGGGAGAGGAAGGCTGCCACTTCCGATCTCACCCTGGCTGGCCGCAGTTGTTGCCAGCCGTCGTTGAGTGGCTAGAGTGCGCGGGTGATCCGGAACATCATTTTCGACTGGTCGGGGACGTTGGTCGATAACCTGCCTGCGGTCTGGGAGGCCACGAATCATGTCTTCGCGCAGTCGGGCATCGCTCCGCGAAACGCTGATCCAGTTCAGTCACGCAGCGTGAATCGCCCACGCCATTCCATCGTGTAAGCACGACCGTGCGTGACGAGGCTTACGGCGAGATCAACTTCATCTCCTGCTTTCAACCAAGCCTTGCCGAACAGCTCCGTCGGCACCTCCAGCGCGGCGACGTTGCGCACGTTCAAATTCAATCCCGAAATGCTCTCCAGCCGCACACGCTCGTTGTTCACCAACGCTTCGCGTCCCGCACCGAGCCGAGCGCGAATTGGCTCGCCGCCATTCACCTGCACCGTCCACAACGCGCGGTCCTGCTTGGGGACCGAGGTGCTCCGATAGTACGCGTCCTCCACGATGTCGAGCGCGTAGAGCCCGAGATACACAGCGTTCGAGCTCCAGTTCACGTAGAGATCCGCGATGGGTGTATCCGCAACCGGCCGCACGAATCCGCGTTCGCGATCCCAGTGTTTCAGGGCGCGCGTCGGCGCGAATTCAGCGAACGGATCGCGCGGCGCACGCGGCACGCCGGAGGACGCATCCAGCCGCTTCGCAGGAAGAGCCGCGCGAAGACGGCTCGCGTCAAATGAGGCGAACATCGCCGTGAGTTCTTCGTAGGGACGGTTCTGAATGTCCACCAGGCCGAAGTTAAAATTCTCGCCGTCCTCGCGTCCGTGCTTCGGCTCATCGAAGAACTGAAACCAATCCGAGCCGACCACGTATGGCAATCGCGCCAGCCCTTCGAGCGTCGTCCGCGCGGCGTCGGCGCGTTCGGGCTGCGTGGCGACCACGGGATACACGCCGTGATCATTGCGATTGCCGGAACGATTCTCTCGCGCGGCGACATATAGCTCGCTGATCAGGATCGGCTTCTTCGTCAGCGCGTGAAGCGTATCGAGCTGGAAGCGCGGGAACGTGCCGTCGTTCCACGCGGCGTTGAGATTGCACGAAACGACATCGACATGACGCGCCGCCGCGAGCGCGACTTCCGGGTAATAGAACGATTGGTAACGATCCCCGAGATAGAGCGCACGCGTGTCGAGCTTGCGGATGATGTCGCGCATGAGCTGGTAGTAACGATCCGCCAGCAGGCCAAGGAACTGGCGCATTACGCGAATGCCGTTGCCGCCCGGCTTCATGAAGACCATGCCGCCGCGTTCGAGCTGACGCCAGTTGTCCGCCTTCTCGACCACGAAGTCCGCCGTCAGCTTCTGCCAGTCGTTGCCATACGCGTCGCGCAGGAGCCGGATGAGCCGCTGGCGCTGGCCGCTCGACGGCGCTTGTTCCAGCGTCATCTTCCACAAAGTCGCGTTCCACCAGCCGAGCTCGTTGTCGCTGAAGTAGCCGATCACACGCGGGTCATCGCGCAGCGGGAGAATCTCCTCGCGGGCGACGCCTTCCATGCGGGCGATGTTTTTCGCGTCCCACATGTCCCACCACGGAGCGCCCGCCGTCGAGCCGATGTGCAGCACGGGCGTGAGCGAGAGCGTTTGTTCCTTCGACTGGCGCAGCGTCTTGAAGTCACCCCAGCCACCGACGGTCGTAAATCCCCACGACTTGAGCCGACGCAAGCTGTCGTCCGCCCACGCAACCGGGCTGGCGTAATGCTGCCACGCGGCGTAGCCGGGATTCTCAGAATCATAACCCTCGCGAGCCGTGCCTTGGGTAAGGACGCAAACGCCAAGCGAGAAAAACTTCCTGCCCTCCGGCGAGACGAGCGACCAATTGCCTCCGTCCGATCGCACGGAGAACGCCGGTCCGACGTTGCGAGGCGCTCCCGCCGCACCCGCACCGGAGAGCAGAAGCATGACGAACGAGATCGTCACGGCCACGAATGAAAGTGGAAGCGTCATGGTCAGTCTGGCTTTTGCGGCAAAGCTTCCAGCGAGACCGGGAGGAAAGTCGAGCGCACAAATCCTGCGCGGACCATCCGAGAATCCCAACGGGATTCCATCCATCAGCCCACGGGTTGCCGAGTCGGCGAAGGCTACCTTGGGTAAAGTCCGCGAATGAAATCCAACCCTGCAAGGGTTGCAGCATCCGGGTTCGCGGCGCCAAGGCAGACGATGCAACCCTTGCAGGGTTGATCCCATTTTCCGGTCCGCTACCCGGCGTAGCTCGTCCCTCGCAACGCCGGGCTGAATGATTTTATCCCGTTGGGATAGCGTCCCCGCCGGTGGCTACAAACGGCAGAGAGGAGAAGCAAAAGGCATGTAAGTGCATAACTGGCTAGCTGTCATATAGTTACACTTGCGCTAGTCTGGGTGGTGTCGTAATTGGGTATCCAGATGCCGGTGAATTCGACACATCCTGACTATGACGCCAGCGTGACCGCATGGTCTCGCGCTCGTGATGTCATGGCGGGTGAGGATGCCTTGAAGGCGGCGGGTGAACGCTACCTCCCGAGACTGGATTCGCAGACCGACGAGGAGTATGCCGCCTACAAGGAACGGGCGGCGTTCTTCAACGCGACGGCGCGCACCGCCGAGGGATATGTCGGGCTCATCTTTCGTCGTCCGCCGTTCATCAAGACACCGGAAGACGGTGGGCTTGGCGGTGCGCTCTCTGAGTTCGTGAATGATGCGGACATGCTGGGCACGCCATTGGTGGGTTATGCGAAGAATGTGATCGGTGAGGTTATCGCCGTTGGGCGATGCGGAACATTGATCGATTGGGAGAGCGAGGTGGAGAACCGGGCGTATGTGTCGCGCTATGCCGCTGAGAATATTCTCAACTGGCGGGTGGAACGCATCAATGGACGGAATATCACGACGCTGGTGGCGCTGCGGGAGATGAGAAGCAAGCAGGAGGGCGAGGATTCGTTCGTGGATGAAGTGGATGAACAGATCCGGGTGTTGCGGCTCGTCGAGGAAAAGAATCCGGGCTCCGCAGAGGCTCGCTCCACCAAACGACAGATGAGTTGCGTCGTGGAGATTTGGCGGCGTGAGGAAAAGAAATCCCGGCGAGACAAACAGGACTGGAAACTCGTCGAGACGCGCCTCCCGTTGCGTCTCGGAAAACCGCTGCCGTTGATTCCGTTCGTCTTTCATGGCCCGTTGCACGCGCAGCCTGGGATCGAGAAACTGCCCCTCTCGGACATCATCACCGTCAACCTTGATCACTACCGCCTCGATGCGGACTACAAGCATGGCGTTCATTTCACCGCGCTGCCGACGGCGTGGGTGAGCGGCTTCGACAAGACGTCGTCTCTTCGGATTGGCAGCAGCACCGCCTGGGTGACGGAGACTCCCGGCGCCACTGCCGGCTTCCTCGAATTCACCGGGCA
>CAMCCU010000443.1 GCA_945872975.1 Pedosphaera parvula Ellin514 | reverse complement strand
TCGCCCGCTTGTCCACCGGCGGCGGAGTTCGGCGCGGTAGTCGCCGGATCGATCTCGTCGAGCTTGAAGTAGGTGGTGAGACCCGAGGTGATCTGGGCGTTATCGAGGACTTGAACGACAGCGTTGCGGCTGCGGATACGGCCGGCCGGATTGCTGATCGCCACGGAATAGCTGCCTGCGTCCGCAGCGGTGAGGCCGGACAGGTTCAGCACCGAATCCGTCGCACCCTGGATGGGCCGGCCATTCTTGAGCCATTGATAGCCGAGGCTCGGGCCGGTGGCTTCAACCACGAGAGTGACCTGGCCACCCACGATGGCGTTGGCAGAGACGGGATGCTGCACGATGACTGGTGGAGCTCCCACGGCGACCGGATTAAGGAGGAGTTGCAGGCCGTTGACACCTGGTCCGCGATCTCCGCCAGAACGGAAGAACCGTATCTGGACGATCCCATCCGCGCCGGGTTGCAGATTGTCAAACCGCATCATGCTGCCGACCCCACGGGTGGCAGCGCTTTCGGAGGTGACGAGGATGAAGCCGGGCGACTGATTGAACTCATCCGAGTTCTGCGGCCGGATATACCGGCGCTGCACGACATCATTCCCGCCGCTATCGTGAGTGACGACGCCAAAATCCAGGCTACCGAACTCAAGCGGCACCTGGACAGTGTAGATCAAGACGGAATGATTTCCCGCCGGCACACCGGAGAGTGTGATGGTGGACGCACCGGCGTCAGTGCTGGCAGTCGTCACGGCCAGTCCGTTAAGCATACGACCCATGGCGGTTTCATTGCCCGTGCCGGAACCCCATGTGCCGGTGGTCGCCCAGTTCACCGTAATCGTGGGATGAACCGCATTGCTGCTGTTGAGGGCGGTTGCAATCGTGCCAGCGCCGGTATCCGCGTTGTTCCAGTAAGCCTGCGGGAAGTAACCGGTGATGTCGGCGGGCAAGACGTCGGTCGGAGCGCCGTTGGCACCGCTGCCACGGAAGCTGACGGCGATGCTCTCGGTGGTGGACGGAGTGAAGATGCTGAGCATGACTTCATCGCTGGACTGACGTCCATCACGGCCTTGCACGACGGCTTGGTAACGCGCGCCATCGTCCGCAGCGGTGGTTGCCGGGGTGGTGTAGGTGGCGTTGTTCGCACCGGCGATTCGGACGCCGTTACGATACCACTGCACGCTCCACGGACCGGTCAACACGACACGGAACGTCGCGCTGGCTCCGAGCAACACCGGGGTGTCGCTGGGCTGGGAGCGGATGAGGGTGGCCACCGCGTTGGTGTTCACTGCGCCCGGGGTGACGCCGAGGAATTCCACTTCAGCGATCTGCATGCAGCAGGTCGAGTTGCCCTGGGTGGCGGGGAAGATGAGGCGGTACGCTTTGTATGAACGGGTGTTCTCCGGGAAGAAGATGTAGTTCTTGAAGAAGCGGGTCGGGAACGCCGGCACCGTGCCGCTGCTGATCGCAGAGAACGTCGAGCCGTCATTCGAGCCTTCCAGCGTGTAATTGGCCGGATCGCGATCCGCCGCATCGTTCGCCGAAGTGAGGGTGAGACCCATGACGATGGTGTCACCCACGCCAGGCGTGACGGTGAAGCCAGTGTTCACCTTGTCGAAGTTCAGATACTTCGTCGGCTGGTTGTCGATGGCATTGGCCACGCCTTCCGAGCCGGGATGGTTGTTCGACGACGCCACGATCGCATCGCCAGGAACGGTAACGTCCGTGGGAGCGAGCACGCCGAGCAGTTCCACTTCGGACACCTGCATACAGCAGGTCGAATTGCCCTGGGTGGTCGGGAAGATGAGGCGGTACTTCAGGTAAGGGATCTTGTTGTTGAACAGAATCGTCTTCTTCTCGAAACGCGCGGTGTAAGTGGGCACCGTTCCGCTCGAGATCGAGGTGAATCCCACGCCGTCATAGGAACCTTCCAGCGTGTAGGTGCCGGGGTCGCGATCGGCGGCGTCATTGGCCGAGGTCAGGGTCAGGCCGCTGACGATGGTCAGGCCGGAACCGGGAGTGACGGTGAAGCCCGTGTTCACCTTGTCGAAGTTCAGATACTTCGTCGGCTGGTTGTCGATGGCATTGGCCACGCCTTCCGAACCGGGATGGTTGTTCGATGATGCCACGATCGGATCACCCGGCTGGGTGACATCCTGTGCGATCTCGGACACTACGCCGAGGAGCTCGACTTCCGCAATCTGCATGCAGCAGGTCGAGTTGCCCTGGGTGTTGGGGAAGGTGAGGCGGTACGCACGGAACGCACGGTCGTTCGGGAAGAAGATGTAGTTCTTGTAGAAGCGGGACGGGAAATCCTGCACGGCACCGCTGGAGATCTCGAAGAACGCCACGCCATCCAGGGAACCTTCGAGCCGGTAGTCGGCCGGGTCGCGATCATCCGCGTCGTTCGCGGAGGTCAACGTGATGCCGGTGACACGAGTCCCGCCCACGGACGGCGTGACGGTGAAGCCGGTGTTGACCTTGTCGAAGTTCAGATACTTCGTCGGCTGGTTGTCGATGGCATTGGCCACGCCTTCCGAGCCGGGATGGTTGTTCGACGACGCCACGATCGCATCGCCGGGCTGCGTCACATCGGACGGAGCCTGGGCACCGAGCAGTTCCACTTCAGACACCTGCATGCAGCAGGTCGAATTGCCCTGGGTGTTCGGGAAGATGAGGCGGTACCTCAGATAGGGCGTGCTGTTGTTGAACAGGATGGTGTTCTTGAAGAAACGGGTCGGGAAATCCGGCACCGTGCCGCTGCTGATGAGCGTAAAGGTGACGCCGTCATACGAGCCTTCCAACGTGTAGTCGGCAGGATCACGGTCATCCGCGTCATTGGCCGAGGTCAGCGTCAAGCCCTGCACGACACTCAGGCCGATGGCTGGCGTGACAGTGAAGCCGGTGTTCACCTTGTCGAAGTTCAGATACTTCGTCGGCTGGTTGTCGATGGCGTTGGCCACGCCTTCGGAACCAGGATGGTTGTTTGACGATGCCACGATGGGATCGCCTGGTTGAGTGATGTCCTGGAGCTGAGCCTGGACACTTCCACTGAGAGCCGACGCCAGACAGGCGACGAGGCTGTAGAGGAGTTTTCTATGACGAGTCATAACTGATTTTCCCTTTGTTGGTTGGTTGGTTTTTGGATTCGCTTCGGAGCCAAGACAGACTTAAACCATCCAAGGTTACACAGCCCTCCAATCCCTGGAGACGCCACCCAGGCCCGCTGAATCATTTTGGAACACTCCTTTGGTACTGAATTCAAGCCCTCGAAGTCAACCTCGTTGTTGCCAGAAATTCACATTGACGTTGCATTGGCGTCTCATGAAACCCGCGCGAAAAACGTCATTTTACCGTGCGCCTGAATTGGGGCGAATGACGATTTCCTTCACGCCGGCGGGCACGGAAACAGAATTCGTCTTCCCTCCCGGCCAGCGAATCCAGACCTCCGTCGCCACGCCTGCCACCCCGAGGACCTGCGTCGCATCGTCCTGCGACAAGAAGCCGGAGCCTGCGTGAACCTCCCTCGCCGGCCCAAGACGCTCGCCATGCCTCAAACGCACCATCGCCCCCACCCCAGCAGGATTACCGGACGAGCCCGCGACCCGGACACGCAACCCCGGCGTCGCGCCACGATTACGAAACAATCTTGTCGCCGCACCGTTCTGCGTCACCACCAGATCGGCCCGGCCATCCGCATCGAAGTCCGCGACCGCAGAGCCCCGCTGCTCGCCATGCACCTCAATCCCCGACCACGCCCCCGGCATCGCCGCAAACTTCCCATCACCTTGCCCGCGCAACATCAGCCCACGCCCCGCATCCAGCCTCGGCATCTCCGGAGTCGTGCAGAAAAAGTTCTGGCTGAGAAAGAGATCTTCGAAACCATCGCCGTCAAAATCCGCCACGTTCACGCCAAACACCGGAGCCTCCTGCGCTTCGGACGGCAACGGCAACGCCTCGAAATGATCGCCGCGATTCAAAAAGACCGTCGTGGCCAGCGTCGTCACCTCAGCCTTGCGCGCGCGTGAAAATTGCGGACCCAAAACGTCCTTCACCGATGCCTCGCTGAACTGCCGATGCGAAGTGAACCGCTCGTTAAACACGGGCAACACGCTGCCGAGCACCTCCAGTCGCCGTCGCGGAACCAGCCCGGCGACGTCCCATTCCGTTTCGATCCAGTCCATCGTCCCGCGCTCCAGCAAGTCACCGTAAAGCGCGACCAGCGGACGCTCACGCGATGCACGATACTCGCTGTTTAACCCCCAGTTTCCCGCCACGATATCCATGCGGCCATCGCCATCGAAGTCACCTGTCGTCACGCCCGTCCACCAGCCTGTGAGCTGGCTAAGAGTTGAGTGGTTTTTGAGTTGAGAGTTGAGCAGCCTCACCGGCCAATCCCACGCCGCGAGTTTGCCGGAGCTATTCTTGAACACGTGCACCGGACCCCATTCGCACGCGAGAATCAACTCGGGCAATCCATCGCCATCCAGATCGCTCCACACCGCGCCATTGACCAGGCCGACGCCCGCCAGCGCGCGTGTGTTCGTAACATCCAACTCCAAGCCTTCACCGACGCAGCGATACATCTGGAGCGGCGTGGACTCCGGATATCGGCCCGGCACGACGTAACCGGCCGTCACCATGTCCAGATCGCCGTCGCCATCCACATCGGCCACCGCCATCGCACCACGCCCTAAATCCCGTTGCGCCCAACGATTACTGATCGTCACTGCGCCACCAGCCAGCGAGACGGACAACACCGACGCCGCGCCTTCATTCTCGTATCCAGAAAGTCCAACCAACAGCTCGCGCCGGCCGGACTTGCTGATCCAGCCCGCCAATCCCGTGCTGTCATCCGCGAGCGGCGC
>CAMCCU010000442.1 GCA_945872975.1 Pedosphaera parvula Ellin514 | reverse complement strand
AGAAATGCGAGAGACTGCCGCTGCTCGGATACCAGCGCACCTTCCGCACCTGACGCGACTGTCGCTTGCCCTGCGCATCGGTGTAATGCTCCGTCTCGTAATAATAATCACCACTCTCTGCCGTCCACGTCGCGTGGACCTGCGCGTCGAACGTCCAGTAAGGAATGTAAAGGCCGTGGACCTGATCGGTCATCGCCTTTGACTTGAGTTTGTTCGGCGCCCAGAACCGGCTGCCATACCACTTGCGAATCTCGTCACGCACCTGCGGCTCGGCCAGCTTCATGGGGAGCAGGCTCTCGGGACGGAACGCCTCCTTGATCTCCTCATACGGCACGAGCGCAGAGGAACCGCAAAAATCGCAGCGCTGCCCGACGCGCTCCGCATCAAAGACCGAGATGGCCTGGCAACTCTGGCAGCGTACGGAAGTTTTCTTCGCCTGCCATCCACGTTGGTCGTCCGGAATGCTCCGCAACGCTGTGGCGAGATCGAGTTCCCGAATGACCTCCTCGCCGCTCGCGTTCAATTCGATCTGCGCCGGCGAAGTCGTGCCGCAGTATGGGCAGACCAGTTCCTGCTTGCCGGGATTCCACTGCGCCTCGGCCCCGCAGGCCGGGCAGGAGAATTTATGTTGGGCGGTGGCTTGAGCCATTGACTCAGTTCGTCAACTTGCGTTTTAGATACAAGCCGAGCGCAACCATGGAACCAACCAGCAAGAAGCCTGCACCAACGATCATGAGTGCCCTTCCTGAGCCGTCTTGAGCCGAGGTAGCCCAAACTCCGACCACCAGCAGGGCAAGTCCCAACAAGCCGAACACGCAGCTCAATAGCCAAAGCGCGAACCGCATCAGCGAGGGCGGCAACTGCTCATTGGGAAAGCGGATAATCATTATGAACTTACTGATCGCGCGCTAACCAACTGACTGCACTCAACTCTTCAAAAACTCTTCCAATGCATGCCGCGTGACCCGCCAGGTCGATCCGATCTTCTTGCCCTTGAGCGAACCGTCCGTGAGCGAGGCCAGCACGTCGCCTTCACTCACGCCCAAGGCGTTGGCTACACCGCCAGGGCTGAGCAGTTCGGGCAATCCGCTGCCAGCAGTTGCAGCGCCTGGCAATGGCGGCGGCGATCCGGCGGGCGGAGTTGTTTGCGCGGCGCCCATCGCGGCCATCATTTGCTGGCCCATCGCGAGGCCAGCCCCGAGCTGCGCGGCGGTGTTCGCCATGCCGCCGCCGTCGCCGCCCTTGCCCATCGCCTCGGCCATCTGGAACTTCACGTAGTCGTTCAGGTTCCCAACCGCCGCCATGCTCGAACGCTTGTCGATCGCACCCTCGACTTCAGGCGGGACGGAGACGTTCTCGACGATGAAACTCGACATCTCGAGGCCATACTTGCTGGTGAGCGCGGGATTGATGATCGGCAGCAGCGCATCGCCGAGCTCCGAGTAGCGCGACGCCACGTCGAGCACCGGCACCTTGGCGGACGCGAGCGCGTCAGTGAAGACGCTGACCATCCGCGAGCGCATGGTGTCGGCGAATTCATCGAGCCGGAACTGGTGGTCCGTGCCGGCGACTTCCTTGAGGAACGTTTTCACGTCCACGATCTTGAAGTCATACGTGCCGAAGGCGCGCACCCGCACGATGCCGAAGTCCGGGTCGCGCAGCATCACCGGGTTGCTCGTGCCCCATTTGTTGCCGGTGAAGGTGCGTGTGTTGACGAAGTAAATGTCCGCCTTGAAGGGCGATTCGAAGCCGTATTTCCAGCCCTTAAGCGTGGAGAGGATCGGGATGTTGTCGGTCTGGAGCGTGTGCTTGCCCGGCCCGAAGGTGTCGCCGAACTGGCCGAGATAGATGAACTGGCACGTCTGCGACTCGCGCACGATGAGCTGCGCGCCGCGTTTGACTTCCTTGTCCTCGTCCGGGAAACGCCACGAGAGCGTGTCGCGTGAATCGTCTTCCCACTGGATGATTTCGAGGAACTGCGTTTTGAGATAATCCATCAGACCCATAATAAACCTTTCGTTTCGGTTGCAGGAATCATCGTCTGAAACACAGAACCGAAAAGGATAATTTCCAGGAGGATTTGTAACGGGAGGGAGGGAGCAGGCGGGAAAGCGGGAGAGGGAGAACGAAGCTGTCGCCTTCAGCTCACCCGCTTTCTTTTTCACCTGCTCACTTTCCCACTTTCCCACCTGCCCACTTTCTCGCCCTTCACACTCCCAACAGCTCCTGAATATCTTCCCAGCTCAGCGCCTCGGCGAGCTCTTCTTCGCTGCCGAGCGTGGCCTTGATGATGTCGCGTTTCTTCTGCTGCAGCAGGAGAATCTTCTCCTCGATGGTGTCGCGCGTGATGAGCTTGTAGCTCGTGACCACGCGGGTCTGGCCGATACGATGCGCACGGTCGGTCGCCTGATCTTCCACCGCCGGATTCCACCACGGGTCGAAGTGAATCACCGTGTCCGCGCCCGTGAGGTTGAGCCCCACACCGCCGGCCTTGAGGCTGATCAAGAACACGGGAATCGTCGCCGTCTTCTGAAAGCGCTCCACCACCGCGCCGCGATTCGTCGTCGAGCCGTCGAGGTAACAGTATTCGATGCCTTCCGCCGTCAGCTTTTCCTTGAGCAACGTGAGCATCGAGACGAACTGGCTGAACACCAGCACGCGGTGCCCGCCATCGATGACTTCCTCCAGCAACTCGCCGAACAGCTCCAGCTTGCCCGAAGCATTCGCCGGCTCCACGCCGTCCAGCTTCAGCAGCCGCAAATCGCAGCACACCTGACGCAGTCGTAGCAGCGCGCTCAAGACGACCATGCGGCTCTTGGCAATTCCCTGCGCACCGACCGCGTCGAGCACTTCCTTGCGGCTCGCCTCGATCACTTGCTGATAGACGGCGCGCTGATCCGACGTCATCTCGCAGAAGGAAACGTGCTCCAGCTTCGCCGGGAGATCGGCGGCCACGTCACGCTTCAAGCGGCGCAGGATGAACGGACGCAACCGACGCGAGAGCCGGCTGGCCGCGTCGGAGTTCTTGTCGCGGGTAATGGGCAGTTCGTAGCGCTCGCGGAAATCCTGCGCTGCGCCGAGATAGCCCGGCATGAGGAAATCGAAGATGGACCACAGATCGAGCACCGAGTTCTCCATCGGTGTGCCCGTGAGCACGAGTCGATATTTCGCGCGCACCGCCTTCACCGCCTGCGCGTTCTGCGTCTGGCGATTCTTGATGTGTTGCGCCTCGTCCAGCACCACGGTGTCGAACTCCAGCCCGCGATACTTCTCCGCGTCGCGCCGGATCAGCGCGTAGCTCGTGACCACGATGTCGCTCTCCGGAATCTGGTCGAAGAGCCGGTGCCGATCCGGCCCGTGCAACGCGAGCACGCGCAGGTTCGGCGTGAACTTCTTCGCTTCCGCCACCCAGTTGAAGACGAGGCTCGTCGGACAGATAACCAAATGCGGAACGGGGAACGCGGAGTGCGGAACGGAGGACGAATCGCGCTCTGTTTCATTTCGCGTTTCGCGTTTCGCGTTCTGCAAGGAGCGGAGGAACGCCAGCGTCTGGAGCGTTTTTCCCAAACCCATTTCGTCGGCGAGAATGCCGCCAAAGGAATTCTCTCGCAGGAAACCCAGCCACGCCACGCCATGCTTCTGATACGGACGCAGCACACTCTCCAAGTCGTCGAGCGGAGGACATTCCAGTTTCGCTTCGCCGCTCTGCTTCGCCGCGCGGTCGCGCCAGGCCATCGGCGCCTGCACGTTCCAGCCGGCGTGCTGCTTCAGCGTCGATTCGAGAAAGCCCGCCTGTGTGCTGCTGATGCGATAGCCCTGACCATGCTGCTGCGGCGAACAATCCAGCAACACCTCCTGCAACTCCTCGACCGCGCCGGTATCGATGACTGCCGTCTTGCCGTTCCTGAGCCGCATGTGCCCCTGCCCTGACAGGACCAGCCGCTGAATGTCCGCCGCCGAAAACTTCTCGCCGCCGCTCGACTCGAACACGACGCCCAGATCAAACCACTGCACGCCCGACGGCGTGATCTGGAACTTCGGCTCGATGCGCTCGATGTTCTGCTGCGTGCTGCGCTCCAGCCGCTCCTCCAGCGTCACGCTCCACTCGCGCTCCAGCTTCGGATACTCGCGCGCGAAGAAGTTCAGCACCGCGTTCTGCCCGTTGAGCTGCAATTTGCCGTCCATGTCCGGGCCGCTGAATCCGCTGCGTTGCAGACGCGCCAGAGCGGCTCGTTCCGAAGCGGCGTCGCGCGTGGAATACCGAGTCGGCACCTCCGGGTCCGGCAGCCACACGCCTTCATTCGCGGACGTCACACCCACCGTCATGATGCGCGAGCCATAGGTGCATTGAAGCAAGCCGGCGAGCTGAGCGAGCCCGCCCTTGAGTTCGAGCAGGAACCTCGGTGCCTGCGGTTCCAGCGTGAAGTCTTCCAGCTTGAAGTTCGCCTCCACGCCGCCCGCCGCCTGGAGCTGCGGCCAGCTCTGACTGAGGAATTGCGGAACCTGCGCCCGCGTCACGCGCAACGGCGCACGAAAGACATCGCCGAGCGACGGTGGAATTCCGAGCGGTTGAATCGTGCGTTCGCGCCAGACCCATCCATTCCCAAGTTGCACGGGAGCCGCAGACTTGTCCTTCAACGACAGAACAATCTCCCCGTTCGCTTCCAAGTTGGCGCGGAGCGGGAGCTTGAGCGGCGTCTTCGTCACGTTCACCGCGGTGGATTTGCCGAGCGTCACGTTCGGATGGTCGGCCAGCGTCGGCAGGAGCGCCGCGAAATCCTTGGTCTCGATCTGGATCATCGCGGGCGTCTCGCCATTCGAGAGCGCCTCCAGTTGATCGATGAGCTTCGCGTCCTGCTCGGCGAAGGCGAA